>CBIMJO010000028.1:0-18733 GCA_966244135.1 uncultured Actinocrispum sp.
CCTCAGCCTCCCCGGCCAACCCCAACACCGACCCAAACTCACCCTCCCCCGGCAACCCGACCAACAATCCACCCTCAGCCCACACAACCAACCCCACGACCAGCCCAACCCCAACGCCGGCCAACCCGACCATCAAGCCCGCAACCTCGGCCCTCACAGCCGATCTGCCCAGCGCCCAACCGACCTTGCCCTCCCTTACCGACTCCGCCTGCAGGACGTCAGCCCCACTCACCTCAACAGACCTCTCCACCGTCCCAACAACAACATCGACATCCCCAGCCCGCCCCGCCGACAAGCCAGCCCAACCTCTCTCACCGGCCATGACCCCAACATCTACCCAAACACCACCGCCGCAGACCATCCCTTTGGCATCCACCGACCCCACCTCGGTCGCCGATCCCCCTCTCCCCGCACAGAAAGACCACACCCCGGCACCAATCCCGACCACACCCGCATCACCTCCCCCTCAACCACACCCGAGTCCCCAGCCCCTCACTGCACCCTCATCCACACCCACTCATCAATCCACTTCCACTCAGCAAACCCCGCCCACATCGCCACCCACGCCCACACAGCAGCAATCACAAGCCGCCACCCAACCATCCCCCAACCCAGTGCCGTCCTTGCCCTTCCCTCCACCTCAACCACCGACGAACGCCCCTACCGCAGCCCCGAACCCATCAGTGCCCATCCAACAGACCCGCATCCCCGCAGCACCACCGTCGTCGGCACCTGCCCTCACTCAGGCGTTGAACCTCGCATTCACAGCCCCGAAGGGAGCCTGAATCACGCCGTCCACCGCAGCACGGCGATCCGGTCCGAGCGCCGACGCCAATGGTGCTCGGCATCCGGACCAGGGAGGTACCCGAAACGGTGTACACCTGCGAGTACGCGGTGAAACCCGAGATCACGATTCGTGGCGCGATCCCATCGACCAAAGGTCATTCGGGAGAGGCTGACAACTCACATCACGAGGAATGAATTCCATTCACTTTTCACCGGTGGGAGTTGTCCGATTCCGGACAGGAATAGAGGTCCCATGATCTGAGCACTCGCCCATTTGGACGCTTCACCTGGTTATGAAACCAGGATGTACATCACTCATCCGCGCCACCCACGGCCCCGACCTGCGGAGGTTGCCAGTTCACGACACCTAATTTCATATGGTCGCGCATTCACCTAGGGTGCTGGCTAAACTGCCCTCCGCCCTTCTGTTCGGAGAGAACGTGACCGTGAGATTTGGCGTGCTCGGCCCGTTGACCGTGGCCGGCCCGGCCGGGGAGCTGCGATTACGCGGCGACCATCAGCGTGCTCTGCTGGCCATGCTCGTGTTCCACGCGAACCGGCCGGTGACCACTGATTTGCTGGTGGGCGCTTTGTGGCCGGAGCTGCCACCGAAGTCTTACGCGTCCAACCTGCACACATATGTGTCCCGTCTGCGGGCGCGGCTGCCGGGGGTCGAGATCGACCACTCTGGCCGGGGCTACCGGTTGCATGTCCCCACCGAGGACGTCGACCTCCTGGTCTTCCGGGAGCAGGCCGCGGCCGGCCGGAGTGCCGCCCGGGCCGGGCAGCACGAGAAGGCGGCAGGGCATCTGCGGCACGCACTGGCGCAGTGGCGTGGGCATCCGTTGGGCGACATGCACGTTCCGGTGCTGGATGCGGAGATCACCCGGCTGGAGTCGGAACGGCTGGCGGTGTTCGAGGACTGCGCCGACGCCGAACTGGCGGCGGGGCGGCACGCGGAGCTGGCGGCCGAGTTGCAGGCGGCGTTGATCGAGCACCCGTTGCGAGAGCGGCTCGCTGGACAGCTGATGGTGGCGTTGCAGCATTCCGGCCGTCAGGCCGAGGCCCTGGAGGTCTACCGGCGAACCCGGGCAACGCTGATCGACGAGCTCGGGGTGGAGCCCGGAGCGGCGCTGCGCAGGCTGCACGAGTCGCTGTTGCGGGGTGAGACGGACACCCCGTTGCCCAAGCCGACCTGGCCGATCTGCCAGCTGCCCGCGACATCCGCGGACTTCTCCGGGCGTGAGCAGTACCTGGCCGAGATCACGGGTCTGCTGAACCCTGGTGGGCACAGCGTTCCGGTGGTCGTGCTCAGCGGGGAACCCGGAGCGGGCAAGACGACGCTGTCCATCACGGCCGCGCACCAACTGCGGTCGGTGTACCCGGACGCGCAGCTGTTCGTACCACTGTCCGGTGTGGACTCCCCGCGGGATATCGGCGCGGTGCTCGCGGATTTGTTGCGCGGGCTGGGGGTCAGCGGACCGGCGATCCCGGACGACCTGCAGGCCAGGGCTGCGGCCTACCGTGGTCTGCTGACCGACCGGAAAGTGCTGGTGGTGCTGGACGATGCGGCCGAGCCGAGCCAGGTGCGGCCGTTGCTGCCAGGCACGCCGGGGTGCGCGGTGCTGATCACGAGCCGGCGCAGGCTGAGCGGACTGGATGGGGCCAGCCGGGTCGGCATCGGTCCGTTCAGCGACAGCGAGGCGCTTCGTGTGCTGGAGCGGATCGCGGGACGTCAGCGTGTCACCGCGGAACAGCGGGATGCCGAGCGGATCGCGGCGGCGTGCGGGAACCTGCCGCTGGCGTTGCGGATCGCGGGCACACGCCTGGCGTTGCGGCCGAACCTGCCGCTTGCGGTGCTGGCGGCGCGCCTGGAGGACGAGGGCCGCAGGCTGGACGAGCTCGCGGTCAGCGACCTGGCGGTGCGGGCCAGCCTGACGATGAGCTACGCGTCGCTCAGCGAGTCCGCGCGAACGGCGTTGCGGCGCTTGGGGAACATCGACACCGTCGACATTCCCGAGTGGCGGGCGGTCACCCTGCTCGGCGCGCAGGAGGCCGACGACGCCATGGAGGACCTGGTCGAGTCCGGCCTGGTCGAACCGATCGGCATCGACGAGACGGGTGAGCCGCGGTACCGGATGCACAGCCTGGTCCGGGTGTTCGCGATGGAGTGCACTCGCGCCGAGGACGACTGGGACGCGCGGATGGCGCAGGCGCAGACGATCATCGACGCGATGCGTGGCATCGCGGATATCGCCGCGCGCAAGTTGCCGTGGACGCTGCCGTTGCCGCGACTGGGCGGCCTCGACCGGCCACAGCCATTGCCGGCCGGACTGGTCGAGCGTCTGACCGCCGACCCACACGCGTGGTTCGCGACAGAGCGGACGAACCTGCTCACCGGAATGTCCAAAGTGGCTGCTTACGGCTGGGCTCGAGAAGCCATGCAGCTGATGGACCGGCTCGCGGTCTACTTGTGGCTGCACGGTCAGTACGCGGACATGCGGCTGGGGTACCAGTCACTGGCCGAGAGCACGGACGAACGCGTGGCAGCGCAGGCCAGGTCGGCTCTCGCATTGCTGCGGCACGCACGCGGCCAGTACGAGCAGGCGATCGAGGAGTATCGCGCCTCCGCGAAGGAACTCGACGAACTCGGCGAGCACGAGGCGCTCGGGTGGGTCCAGCACAACTTGGCGTCCTGCCTGATCGCGGTGCGCCAGCCGGAAGAGTCGATCGAACTCGCGGAGGCGGCCCGTACACGCCTCAGCGACGACCCATACGCACTCGGCGTGGTGCTGCACACCCTCGCCACCGCCCTGAACCGGCTCGGCCGTATCGAAGAGTCAGCGCAGATCGAGGACGAAGCGCTCACCCTCGCCAGAGAGTCCGGCGAGCCACGCCAACTCGCGATCGCCCTCCACGACCGCGCCTGGGGCTTCGTCCTGGCCAACGCCGACCCCACACCCGACCGCGCCAACCCGACACCCATCGACCACATTGGACAGTCAGGGATGCGGCGGGCTGCCTTAGCCCAGGCACGGGAGTCGGCCGCGGAAGACCGGCCTGCTACTGGCGCACCCAACTCTGATGCGGACATCCAAAACGGCCTGGCGCAGGAATCGGCGGCGAAACACCGATCTACTACTAGCGCACCTGACTCCGGCGCGAACACCCGAAACGGCCTGACACAGCAGGTATCGGCGACGAAACACCGACCTGCCGCTGGCGCACTCGACTCCGAGGCGAACACGCGAAACAGCGTGACGCAAGTCCAGGGTTCGGCTGCGGAAGATCTCTCCGTCGCTAGTGCGCCGGGCTCGGGAGCAGACGAGCAAGCCGGTCTGGTGCGGGCTCGAGCGTTGGCCGAAGAGGCGATCTCCCTGCTGCGAAAGGAGAACTCGCGGTCCGCACTGGCGAAAGCGTTGCGCACCTTGGGTGCCATTTGCGCGGGGATGGGTGATCGCGAGGCGTCGATGGCGGCGTTCCGAGAGGCTCGGGATATCGCCCGGGAGCTCAGTGAGCTGCCCCGTGAACTGTCGTGCACGAGGGCGATCGCGGCCGGGTGGATCGGCGAAGGCAAGGCGGTGGAGGCGATCCCGGTGCTGCGTGACTGTCTGCGCACGTACCGTGAGATGGGCAGCACCTCGGCGACTGCCATCACGCTTCACCTCCTCGCCGCGGCTTATGAGTCGACTGGGAAGCCGAGTGATGCTGTGTATGCCCGGGAGGAGGCCGAGCGGCTCGGCGATCCCCGGGACAGCAACACGTCGACGTTGTTGAAGTTGTTGCTCAGCCTCACCGAAGCCGGCTGAGTGGGCCCGTGCGAACCAAGTCGGGCGTACCCCTAGTACGCCCGACCTCGTTCAAGCGGGGACATTTCAGCCCTTCTTGACGGCCTTGGCGTACCGGCCGTTCGGGCCGAGCCAGGTCACCACGATGGTGACGATGGCGCCGAGCACCGCGGCCCATCCGAGGCCCTTCATCAGCGAGGTCGCGACGTCGAGGGCGACAATGGCCGACGCGCCCAGGGTCAGCACGGCGCCGATGGTGACCATGACCCGCGCCCAGGTGGCGGCCTTGCCCATGGCCAGGCCGAACAGCAGCATCACGGCACCGGCGAAGATCACCAGGTACGCGCGGGTGTGCACGGTGTCCTCGATCTGGTTGAGCTGCGTCTCGAGGAACGAGCCGCCGAGGTCCTTGGCCTGGTCCACGGTGACGCCGGCGAGGTCGGCAACGCCTTGCACGACAAGGTCCTTGGCCAGCTGCGCGCCGCCGGCGAGCATCATGGCGCCGTTGGCGATCGCGGCCACACCGGACACAACGGCGAGGACGATCGCGGCCATCAGGGTGCCCGGCTTCTTGGCCGGAACGGTGCCCGCCGGGGCGGTCGAATAGGTGCTCACGACTGTGGTTCTCCCTCTGATTCGCGTGATTCCGGGCGACATGTCGGGGGTCACCCAGGCGCAGGACAGTAGGAATCAGGACCACACGGAAGGAACACACGATTTAAGACGACTGTGTAGAGATCAGTTCACTGGGGACGTTCATCACAACGACGGTCGGCCCGCCCAACGGACTGGTCACCACCAGAGTGCCATCAAATGCCGACAACCGCCGCTCGATGCCGCGCAAACCGGTGCCACCACTCGGATCCGCGCCGCCCTTCCCATCGTCGCCGACCAGGATGTTGAGCTGGCCTTCCTCGTATCCCAGCCGAATCCACGCCTTGGTCGCACCGGCGTGTTTGACCACATTGGTCAGAGTCTCGGCGACCGCGAAATATGCGGCGGACTCAACCGGCGCGGACAGCCGTCCGGGAATGTCGATCTCCACATCGATCGGCATCGAGTGCACCAGCACGAGCGCGTGAATCGCACCATCCAGCCCGCGGTCGGCGAGAACCGGCGGGTGGATACCGCGCACCAGGTCACGCAGTTCGGACAAAGCCTGCGAACTGGCCGCCCTGGCCTCGGCGAGCAGTTCCCGCGCCGCCTCCGGATCACGCAACACGGTCTCTTCGGCCATACCGAGGCTCATGCCCAGGGCGACCAACCGCGCCTGCGCACCATCGTGCAGGTCCCGCTCGATCCGGCGCAGCTCGGCGGCCTGAGTGTCCACTGTGTCCGCTCGCGACTCGGTCAGCTGCCGCACCCGGTTGGCCAGCCGGGACCGCTCAGTCGGCGCGAGCAGCCACTGCGTCAGCAACGCCTGCGCCCGCATGATGTACGGCGCCGCGTACCACCACAACGCCAGGTACACGAGCCCCAGGGTCCCGCCGATGTACACAGCCGACGCCTCGGAGTTGACCGAGAGGAACCCGAGGAGGTCCAGATCGGCGTCGTCCGGCAGCGCCCACCACCAGGTCCACAGTGTGAAGTGGCCGATCGCGCCGAGCAGCATGCCGATCTGGGTCACCGCCAGCGTCAGCCCGGCCGTCATCTGCACGAACAGGAACGCCACGTCCCGCCAGGTCGCCGGATCCCGGAGGATGTCGAAGACCCGGACGATCAGCCCCCGGTCCGACCGCTGCCGGTAGGGCCGCTCGATCGTGGTGCCGAGGATCCACCCGGCCCGCCGCCGGTGCAGGTCGGTGAACTTCCGGACCAGCACGACCACGCCGAGCACCAGCGGGAACCCGATCCAGATGGGGATCAGCCCGAGGGACAACGCGGTCAACGCGACCAGCAGGTAGTTCGGTACCTCCAGCGGTACCAGCGCAACGGCCCAGCCGAACAGCTGGCGACGGGTCGGTGTCTGGGGCGGTGCGCTCATACCCCCATTCTGTCGTGCGCCTCGCCGCTGGCCAGTGGACCTAACACCACTCCTCCAGGCCCTAACACCACCACACCGAAACTCCCCCGCAAATCCATCCCCACCCCACCCTCACCACCACCCAAAGCCCCACCTGACCAGCCAAAACAAAGATCAAACCGCCCAGAGCACCCCTCGAAAATCCAAGTTACCAGGCGGGGCGGACGCGGCAGGGTGGTGAAGATCGACTTCGGCCGAGTTGTCCACAGGGGCGCGGTGTCCGGGGCACGGCTCGGTCGCGAAAGGGCACGCGGGCGGCACGGCGATTCTAGGGCTGGGCTCCGGAGCCAGGACGGAGGACAGCCGACCGCGGCGCCACCTCAGCGAATGGACCGTTGACCGCGTGAGCTGAGGTTCACTCTGCGGGGGTTACTACGGCGAGGATTGTGCCTAGGTCTACTTGTTGGCCTGGTTTTACGGGTAGTTCCGTGAGGGTGCCGGGGGTGGGGGCGGTGATTTTGTGTTCCATTTTCATGGCTTCGAGCCAGAGGAGGGGTTGGCCGGCCGTGACGGTGTCGCCTTCGGTGGCGGCGACGCGGATGACAGTGCCGGGCATGGGCGCCAGGAGGCTGCCGGGGGCTACTTGGGTTGAGGGGTCCGTGAAGCGCGGGACTGGGGTCAGGGTTACTGGGCCTAGGGCTGAGTCGACGCAGATCACGTCCGGGTACGCGGCCACGGTGAAGGTCCGGCGGACTCCCGCGACCGTGAGGGTCACCTCCGTCGCGGTCGCGCTGAGGAGGGTGATGTCCGGGAAGGCGTCCGCGATCAGTCCCGCGCGGGTGTGGCGATAGGTGATTTCGTGGTCGCCTTCGCTTGAGCGGTACACCTTCTGCTGCGGTTGGGATGGGACGTTGCGCCAGCCGCTGGGGAGGTTCGTCTGGCGGCTCGCCGCGTCGGCGAGAGCCGACGCGAGGGCGCTGAGGTTCACCGCGTCCTTGTCGGCCAACGGGGTGGTGAGGGCGTGGCGGGTCAGGAAGGCCGTGTCGGTGTCACCGGCCAGGAACGAGGGGTGCCGCAGCACGCGGACCAGCAGGTCCCGGTTGGTGACCAGGCCGTGGATCTCCGCACCCGCCAGCGCACCCGCCAAACCAAGGGCGGCCTCGGTGCGGGTCGGCGCGTACGCGATGACCTTGGCGAGCATGGGGTCGTAGTAGACGCCGACCACCGAACCGTCGGAAACACCGCTGTCGAGGCGGAGTCCGTACCTTGGCGGCACCTCAAAAGCAGAAGCCACGCCGGGGATGGCCAGCCGGTGCAAGGTTCCGCTTTGCGGCCGCCAGTCCTGGGCCGGGTCCTCCGCGTACAGCCGCACCTCGATGGCATGCCCCTGTGCGGCAGGAGGTGTCGCCGCCAGCGGGACCCCTTGGGCGACAAGGAGTTGCAGGCGGACGAGGTCCTCGCCGGTCGTGCACTCGGTCACGGGGTGCTCGACTTGCAGGCGGGTGTTCATCTCCAGGAAGAAGAAGCGGCCCTGCTCGTCGGCGAGGAACTCCACCGTGCCCGCGCCGGTGTAGCCGATCGCCGAAGCGGCTGAGCAGGCGGCCTCGAAAAGCCTGGAACGCATGCCCGGAATCCGGGTCACCAAAGGCGAAGGCGCCTCCTCGATGACCTTCTGGTGTCGCCGCTGGATGGAACACTCGCGTTCGCCCAGCGCCCAAACGGTTCCGTGGGTGTCGGCCATGATCTGGACTTCGATGTGCCGGCCGTTCTCCAGGTACGGCTCACAGAACACGGTCGGGTCACCGAAAGCCGACGCGGCCTCCGACCGCGCCGCCTCCACCTCCGAAGGCAGATCAGCCAAGCTACGTACAACCCGCATCCCCCGGCCACCACCACCTGCGGAAGCCTTGATCAGAACCGGGAAATCCGCGTCCGAGACAGGCTCCACAGAGGACAGTGTGGGTACGTCCGCCGCGGCCATCAGGGCCTTCGACTCGATCTTCGACCCCATCTGGGCGATCGCCGACGGCGGCGGCCCGATCCAGACCAGCCCCGCGTCCAGCACCGCCTGCGCGAACTCCGCGTTCTCCGACAGGAACCCATATCCGGGGTGGATCGCGTCCGCACCCGCACGCAGCGCCGCCTCGATCAGCAGCGGGCCCTGCAGGTATGTCTCGCCAGGTGTGTTGCCCGGCAATCGAACCGCGGCGTCAGCCTCGCGGACGTGCGGCGATGCGGCGTCCGCGTCGGAGTACACCGCGACACAGCCGATGCCCAGGGACCGGCAGGTGCGGAACACCCGATGGGCGATCTCCCCGCGGTTGGCGACCAGAACACTCGTGATCATCGCTCTCACATCCGGAAGACGCCGAAGCCGTCCGCACCCGCGACCGGCTGAGTGTGGATCGCCGACAAGCACAGCCCGAGCACGGTCCGCGTGTCCCGCGGGTCGATCACGCCGTCGTCGTACAGCCTGCCGGACAGGAACATCGGCAGCGACTCGGCCTCGATCTGCGCCTCGACCATCGCGCGCATGCCCGCGTCGTGCTCCTCGTTGTACTCCTGCCCGCGCGACTGCGCCGCCGCTCTGGCCACAATGGACAGCACCCCGGCCAGCTGCTGCGGGCCCATCACCGCGGACTTCGCCGATGGCCACGCGAACAGGAACCGGGGATCGTAGGCCCGGCCGCACATCCCGTAGTGCCCGGCACCGTAGGACGCGCCCATCAGGATCGACAGGTGCGGGACCTTCGAGTTCGACACCGCGTTGATCATCATCGCGCCGTGTTTGATGATCCCGCCCTGCTCGAAGTCCTTGCCCACCATGTACCCGGTGGTGTTGTGCAGTAAGATCAGCGGGGTGTCGGTCTGGTTGGCCAGCTGGATGAACTGGGCCGCCTTCTGCGACTCCTCGCTGAACAGCACGCCACGTGTGTTCGCCAGGATGCCGACCGGGTAGCCGTGCACGGATGCCCAGCCGGTCGCCAAACTGGTGCCGTACATGGGTTTGAACTCGTCGAAGTCGGAGCCGTCGACCACCCGGGCGATCACGTCACGCGGGTCGAACGGGATCTTGAGGTCCCCGGGCACGATGCCCAGCAACTCCTCCTCGTCGAACAGCGGCGGCACGATCGGTCCAGGGTGGACACCGCGCTTGCGCCAGTTCAGCCGCGCCACGATCCGCCGGCCGATCCGGATGGCGTCCTGCTCGTCCAGCGCGAAGTAGTCGGCCAGGCCGGACTTGCGGGCGTGCATCTCGGCCCCGCCCAGCGACTCGTCGTCGGACTCCTCACCGGTGGCCATCTTCACCAGCGGCGGCCCGCCGAGGAACACTTTGGACTGTTCCCTGACCATCACCACGTGGTCGGACATGCCCGGCACGTAAGCACCACCGGCGGTGGCGTTGCCGAAGACCAGGGCGATCGTCGGGATACCCGCGGCCGAAAGCCGGGTGAGGTCCCGGAACAGCCGGCCGCCCGGGATGAAGATCTCCTTCTGCGACGGCAGGTCCGCCCCGCCGGACTCGCCGAGGTTGATCAGCGGCAGCCGGTTCTCCAGCGCGATGTCCATGGCCCGGAACGTCTTCTTGACCGTCCACGGGTTGCTCGACCCGCCGCGCACCGTCGGGTCGCTGGCCATGATCATGCACTCGACGCCCTCGACCACGCCGATCCCGGTGACCACGCTGGCGCCGACCGTGTAGTCACTTCCCCATGCGGCCAGCGGGGACAGTTCCAGGAACGGCGAGTCCGGGTCGATCAGCAGCTCGATCCGTTCGCGGGCCAGCAACTTGCCGCGCTTGCGGTGCCGTTCGACGTACTTCGGCCCGCCACCCGCGATCGCCTTGGCGTGCTCGGCGTCCAGCTCCGCGAGCTTGCCGAGCATCGAGTCGCGGTTGGCCGCGTAATCCGGCGACGATGTGTCCAGCGTGGACGGCAACGTCGTCACAGCAGTACCTCCGGGATGTCCATGTGCCGCGCCCTCAGCCATTCGCCGACCGCCTTGGCCTGCGGGTCGAACCGCGCCTGGGATGCCACGCCGTCGCCGAGCAACCCGGTGACCACGAAGTTCAGTGCGCGAAGGTTGGGCAGAACGTGCCGCGTGACCGGCAGCGAAGCCGTCTCGGGCAGCAACCGCTGGAACTCTTCCACAGTCAAGGCATTGGCCAGCCAGCGCCAGGACTCGTCGGTCTCCACCCATACGCCGACGTTCGCGTCCCCGCCCTTGTCACCGCTGCGTGCACCGGCAACGAGCCCGAGCGGCGCACGCCGGGTCGGTCCGGGAAAAGGAGCCGGCAAAGGCGGCGATACGACCGGGGCGAGCTCCAAAGTCTCGGCAGCAGGCGGGATCGCGATCCGGGAACCGTCCACAACGGCCACCTGCTCGACCAGCTTCGCGTCCACGAACCCGGGCGTGAACAGGCCATACGGCGAAGCATCACCCGGCGGAGCGGTCACATGGAACCCTGGATACGAAGCCAAGGCGATCTCAACCGCCGCGCTGGAGAACGCCCGGCCGACCACCTTCTGGTCCGGATCCTTGACCGCGCACCGCAAAAGCGCGCTGGCCTCCTCCTCGACCGAGGCGTCCGCGTGATCGGTCCGCGCCAGCGTCCACCGGACCTCGGCGGGCGGCCGGTCCCCGAAGGCGTCCACCATCTGCTGCTTGACCAGCTCGGCCTTGGCCTCGATGTCCAGCCCGGTCAGCACGAACACCATTTCGTTGCGGAACCCGCCGAGTGTGTTCAGCGACACCTTCAATGTTGGTGGCGGAGCCTCCCCGCGCACACCCGAGATCCGCACCCGGTCAGTGTCCTCTTGCGACAGAGAGAACGAATCGAACCGCGCCGTCACATCGGGTCCCGCGTACCGGGCCCCGGAGATCTCATAAAGCAGCTGCGCGGTAACGGTTCCCACGGTCACCGCGCCGCCAGTGTCTGGATGCTTGGTGATGACCGAGGACCCATCGGCGTGGATCTCGGCGATCGGGAACCCCGGATGCCGGATGTCGTGCCGCGAAAAGAAAGCGTAGTTCCCACCGGTAGCCTGCGCGCCGCACTCGATCACGTGCCCGGCGACAACCGCACCGGCAAGAGCGTCATAGGAAGTCGGCGTCCACCCGAAGCGCGCAGCGGCAGGTCCAACGATCACCGAAGCATCCGTGACCCGGCCGGTGACAACGACATCCGCACCGGCGCGAAGGCATTCCGCGATGCCCCAGGCACCTAGATACGCGTTGGCCGTCAACGGCGTGCCCAGCCCCAGTTCGGCGGCCCGGCCGAGCAGGTCGTCGCCCTCGACGTGCGCGATGTCGGCCGTCAGCCCGAGCCGGGAGGCCAGTTCCCGCAAGGCATCGGCGAGGCCGGCCGGGTTCAGCCCGCCCGCGTTGGCGACGATCTTGACGCCGCGGTCGAGCGCGAGCCCGAGACCCTCCTCCATCTGCCGCAGGAAAGTCTTGGCATACCCCAGCCGCGGGTCCTTCATCCGGTCGCGGCCGAGGATCAGCATGGTCAGCTCGGCGAGGTAGTCGCCGGTGAGCACGTCCAGCGGCCCGTCCGTG
Source organism: uncultured Actinocrispum sp. (assembly GCA_966244135.1). Taxonomy (GTDB): domain Bacteria; phylum Actinomycetota; class Actinomycetes; order Mycobacteriales; family Pseudonocardiaceae; genus Kibdelosporangium. Next base: position 12,097 of record CBIMJO010000028.1, read on the forward strand.
AGCATCTCGCGCACCGCGGCGAACCGGTCCCCGTAGAAACCGGACGCGTTGCCGATCCTGATCGCCGACATGGCAGCCAGCATGCCAGCCGGGGAGAAAACAAGCAAGCGTGCTTGTTTTCACCTCGGGCAGAATGGCCCGGTGCCCAAACTCCAGTCCCACCACGTCTGGCTGATCGGGATCCCGCTCAACCTGCTGCTGTCCATCCCGGGCTACTACGTGGTCATGCTCGTCGCGCTGGCCGGGGTCGTGATCGGCGGCGAGCTCGGCTGGACCGACGTCGACCCCACACTGGTGGACGACGGCACGATGATCCCGATCGGCATGGGGGTGGCGGCCCTGGTCTTCGGCGCCGCGATCGTGGTCGGCCTGAACGCGTTCGCCTTCCGCTCCAGCGTCAACCACCGCACGTACTGGCCCGCCGTCCTCGCGATGATCGTCGTGCCCAACCTGTTCCTGTTCTAACGGATCTTCAGGACCACCTCGTCGTCATCGGGGTCGTCGGGTTCGTCCTCGTCGCCGCGCAGGAAGTCCAGCCGGGTCTGCGGCGTGCGGGGCCGCTCGCGGTCCCACACCTCCGCGCGTTCCTCGTCGGTCAGCTCGGCCAGCCCCTCCTCGATCCGGCCGAGGTTGGCGCTCAGCGCCGAGGTGAACTCCGGCGTCCGGAACACCTCACGGACGTTGCGCCGGCCCGCGAGGACGTCGTTGACCAGCCGGTTCACCTGCGGGCTGCCGCTGCGCCGGGCGAACACCGCCAGGTTCGCGCGCAGCTCGCGGGCGTCGCGCTCGTCGCCGTGCACGAGCCGCGCGATCCCCGACTCCTCATCCGCGTCTTTCATCGCGGCCCACCCTTCCGGTCGGGCTCGTCGTTCTTGGGCGCCGGGCCTTGTGACGGGTTGTAGTAGCCGAGTTTGGGCAGCTTGGCGGCGACGTTGTAGCTGGACAGGATGCCGGTGAGGCCGCCGGAGATGCCGATGGCCGCCTCGCTGGCCGACCAGGCCCAGTTCCAGTAGCCCAGCACCTCGTGCACCTTGTCGATCACCTTGGTGACCCGCCACGCGCCGATGATGTCCATCAGGATGTCGAGGCCGGGCACTTCCTGCAGGCACCCCGCGGCCGCGACAGCCGCCGCGGCTTCGATGGCCGCGTCGATGGCTCCGGTGATCAGCCCTTCCAGGGCCGAACCGCACTGCTGGATGCCGACCAGGACGTCGTTGTACTTCTGCGCCAGCTGTCCCAGGGCGACGCTCCGGCCCTCGATGGCGTTGGCCAGCTGGTCGAAGTAGCTGCGGGCGCCGTCGGCCGCGTTGCCGCTCCAGGACTTGAGCATGATGTCCGCGCCTTCGGCGATGTTGGTCGCGGCAACGGCATCGAACTCGCTCAGATGCTGGATGGCGTTCTTTACCTTCGCCACCGCACCGAAGTCACCGAAAAACCTTTCCTTTACCCAACCCATAACATCGAGCCCGCACCAGCCGAGGATCTTCAGCACCAGATCGCTCTCGCTGAAATATCCGGCGCCGTCGAGAATCTGCTGGACCAGGTCGGGAACGGCGCCCTCCTCACCGGGTTCGGTCAGCTTGGTGGCCGGATCGGCCATCGGCGCATTGTCGTCGACCTTGAAATCGAGTTTGGTGACACCGGCGGGCTGGTACTTCGAGTCGAGGTTCTGAGCGGTGCTCTGGTCGTTCTTGCGATACGCCTGGGCGGATGTGGTCAACCCGTTGCCGGACTCCACCAGTACGGCATTGATCGCGGTGTTGTCGCTGATCAGCTGCTGCTGGACGTCCTTGGTCTTGTCGGCGATGGCGTTGAAGAACATTCCACCGGCGCCGTCTTCCAGCTTGACCTTGTCTTGAATGTACTTGCCCGCGTCGATCACGTACTTGTAATCCAGCGCGGAGCTCGCCCCGCCCGGATCGGCGACGATCTTCGCGTAGGCGTCCAATGCCTCCGGCCGGACGCTGAAACCTGCCATAACTGCCTCCCGTCGCCGACATAGTGCGCCTCCACAGAGGACGCTCGCAGCGGAATGACGAAGAATGCCGTTTGGGCGATTCACGAATTGCGCGCCTATGGCACTATGTCGGCGTGCAACCAACCGAGTCCCGCGTTGTCTGGCGCATGCCCGCCGCGCTGCGAATTCTCGGCGTGACCGGGTGCGTGGTCCTGGAGCTGGCGGCCATCTACGGGCTCAGCCGGGCACCGGGGGACCCGGTGAACTGGGCCCTCGTCGCCGGACTGACCCTGGTCCTGGTGGTCACCGTGGCCTTCGCGCGGCGCAGTTGCGTACTGGACCACGACAGGCTCATCGCGAAAGGCCGGTTCGCCAGGCGCGAAGTGGACCTGAAGGACCTGCGTCAGGCGGCGGTCGGGCTGGGACAGAGCATCTGGGTGCAGACCCATCATCCGCTCGACGAGCGCGGCGGGGATGTGCTCTGCCTGCGGATGATCCCGAAGTCGAAGTTCACTCCAATGGGTTCCCCCGGTGGGGAGGACGCGGTGCGGTTGATCAGGGCGCGGGCAGAGGAGGCCGGGGCGCGGCTGGACCCGCCGGCGCGCAACCCCACGCGCGCGCCGAGCAAGAAGCCGCTGGTCTTCAGTATCTAGCCGGGCTGCCGACCGGGGCCGGGCACACCGGCGAAGGCCTGGGCGATGTCCAGCCAGGCGTCCGCGTCGGCGCCCTCCGCTTTCAGGCCGGTGTCGTCGCGGTGCCGCCTTTGGGTGGACACCAGGGAGAAGTCGAGGGCGCTGCCGACGATCCGCTGGACCGCGTCCTCCGGTCCCCACGACCAGGTGGTGCCGTCCGGCGCGGCCAGCTCGACGCGGAACGGTTCGGCCGGAGGGGTGCGGCCGTTGATGGTGAACGCGAAGTCCCTGGTGCGCACGGAGATGTGCGCGACGTGGCGCAGGCGGGCGGTGGCCGGCCGGGATATGCCGAGGGCGTCGGCGACGTCGAGGCCGTGCGCCCAGGTCTCCATGATCCGCGCGGTGGCCATGGACATCACGCTCATCGGCGGGCCGAACCACGGCAGCTTGGTGCCCTCCGGCACGGCGGCGAGGACCTCGACGAGACGCACCCGCGTGCCGCGCCACCACTCCAGGAGGTCGGCCGGATCGCGCCGCGCCCCGGCGACGGCGGCATCGTCGGCGAAGGTCGTGGGTGCCTTGAAGGCCTCGGCGAGCACGGCCTGGAACCCGTCCGGGTCGGTCGCGGCCAGCACCGACGCCTCGTCCGTCCAGGCCAGGTGCGCGATCTGGTGCGCGATGGTCCAGCCCTCGGCCGGGGTCATGGTGGCCCACTGCTCGGCGGGCAGGCCGGCGACGAGCGCCTCCAGCGAGTCACCCTCGGCCCGCAGATCGTCCAGCAGGCCCTGCAGCTGCGTCGACATGCCGACAGACTGCCACCCGGTCAGGAAGCAAGCAACCGCGCTTGTTTTGGCCGGACGCGTTCGAACAGCGCGGCCATCCGCAGCACGCCGAGGTCGTCGAACCGCCGCCCGGTGATCTGCAGGCCGATCGGCTGCCCCTCGGCGGTGAACCCGGCGTTGACCGACACCGACGGCTGGCCGGACATGTTGTACGGCACGGTGAACGCGATGTGCTCGAACGGTTTCGCCGGATCGTTCACCGGCGAGGCCCAGTCCGCCGGGAACGCCGAGACCGGAGAGGTCGGCGAGAGCACGAAGTCGAACGGCTCGGTGGCCCGCAAAGCCGCCACGGTCATCGCGTCGATCTGCGAGAACCCGCGATACACATCGACACCGCTCGTGGAAGCACCGCCCTGCGCCCATTCCAGGATGTACGGCAGGACGCGCGATCGGCGCTCCTCGGGCAGAGCAACGAGATCCGACCACAAGCGGGTCCTCCAGAAGATGTCAAGCCCGTTGAGCATCTCCCTGGTGACAAAGGGATCCACCGGTTCGACGATCGCGCCCTCGAACAGCTCGGCGGCGTCGGTCACGGCCTGCGCGATCTCCGGTTCGACGTCCAAGCCCACACCGGCGTCGAGGTGCAGACCGATCCGCACCCCCTCGGCCGAGAAATCCAAGGACTCCCACGGGATGTCACTGGGCGGCAGGCTCATGTGGTCGCGACTGTCCGGTCGGGACAGAACGCTCATCAGCAACGCCGTGTCCGCGACGGTTCTGGTCATCGGGCCGACGACCCGACCGATGTAGGGCGGACTCACCGGCACCCGGCCGAAACTCGGCTTCAGCCCGACCAGCCCGCAGAACGCCGCGGGCAACCGGATCGAGCCGCCGATGTCGGTGCCGATGTGCAACGGCCCGTACCCGGCGGCGGCCGCGGCACCGGCACCCGCGCTGGAGCCGCCCGGGGTCCGGTTGGTGTCCCACGGGTTGCGCGATGCCTCGTGGAAACTCGACAGGCCGGAGGTGAGCATTCCGTAGTCGGGCATGGTCGTCTTGCCCAGCAGAACCGCGCCGGACTCACGGATCCGGGCCGCGGCGGGAGCGTCGTGCGGCGCCGGAGTCAGTTCGGTGGCGGCGGTGCCCAGCGGGACGGGCGTGCCCTCGGTGGCCACGTTCTCCTTGATGGTCACCGGAACGCCATCCAGAGTCCCTTGTGGACTCCCGGATCGCCAGCGCTGCTCCGACTCCTTGGCCGCCGACCGCACCTCGGCCGGATCGTGCGTGTAGAAGGCCCTGAGCACGGGTTCACGGGCCTCGATCCGGGCCAGCACCGCCTCGGCGACCTCGACCGGCGACAGTTCACCGGACCGGTAACCGGCGAGTAGCTCCACTGCGGTCAGTTCGGTGAGATCGGTCATCGTGTCCCTCCCGGCGGATCGAACCGGCCGTCCACCGCGGTCCAGCCGCCGTCGACGGCCAGCACCGCGCCTGTCACGAAACTCGAGGCGTCCGAGGCCAGGTAGACCACCGCACCGGCCATCTCGGACGGTTGCGCCCACCGGCCGAGCGCGCCCTTGTCGGCATATGCCTTGTACCACTCGGGATCCGACTTGATCTGCGCGGTCAGCGGGGTTTCCACCACTCCGGGCGCGATCGCGTTCACCCGCACCCCGGCCGGGCCGAACTCCGCCGCCGCGGTCCGGAACAGCTGTACCAGCCCGGCTTTGGTGGCCGCGTAGACGCTTTGCCCCGGTTCGACCACCGAACCGCGGATCGAGGAGAACCCGATGATGCTGCCACGGCCGCGCTCGACCATGCCCGCGCCGAACGCCCGCACGATATCGAAGGTGGCGCCCAGGTTCAGCGCCACCACCTTGTCGAACTCCGCGCGGCTGTAGTCAAGCAGGCGCTTACGTACATTCATCGCGGCCGTCAGCACGACCACGTCGATCACGCCGAGGCCGGCGGCCAGTTCCTGAACCCCCTCGGTGTCCAGGACATCGACCTCGCGCGCCTCGGCGTCGATCGCGGACGCCGTCTCCCGCGCGGCGGGAAGGTTCACATCGGCACAGACCACGGTCGCCCCGTGGGCTGCCAACGCGTACGCGGACTCGCGGCCGATCCCACTACCGGCACCGAGCACGATAGCGCGGCGACCGTCCAAACGGAACAGTTCGCGGTAGTCGTTCACGGCCGGATCACCGCCATTCTCGTCACCGTCAGCTCTTCGACGGCGAACCGCGGGCCCTCCCGGCCGACACCGGAGTCCTTCACCCCGCCGTACGGCATCGTGTCGGAGCGGAACCCGGGCACCTCGTTCACCACCACACCACCGACTTCCAGCACGTCCAAGGCACGGAAAGCGGTCGCCAACGACCGCGTGAACACCGAGGCGTGCAGGCCATAACGGGAATTGTTGACCATCTCGAAGGCCTCTTCCACAGTGGACACCGTGCGTAGGCAGACCACCGGCCCGAAGACCTCCTCGTCCCAGCAGGGTGCGCCATCCGGGACATCGGCCAGGACGGTTGGCTCGATTACGCCATCTTTGCCGCCGCCGCCCGCGATGACCCGTGCTCCCACGGAAACGGCGTTCTCGACCCACTGCAGGACCCGAGCTGTCGATCTGCTGTCGATCAACGCCGACACCCGGGTTGCCGGATCTCGTGGATCACCGACGACGACCTCGTTCATCCGAGTCTTCAGCAAAGTCGTGAACTCCTCGGCCACCGAGTCCACGATGATCACCCGCTGCACCGAGATGCACGCCTGTCCGGAGGCGTAGAAACCGCCGCGCAGCACGGCATCGGCCGCCGCCGCGAGATCGGCGTCGTCAGCGACGACGAGCGCCGCGTTGGAGCCCAGTTCCAGCAAGGCCTTCCGGGGTGCGGCAGCGCGGGCGATCTGGTGACCGGCCGCGGCCGAACCGGTGAACGACACCGCACCCACGCGCGGATCAGTCACGAGCGTCGACCCGACCTCGGCGTCCCCGGTGACCACCTGGACGATCGCCTCCGGCGCGCCGGCCTCGGCCGCCGCCTCGCGGAGCAGGTGGGCCAGCCACCGAGTCGCCAAAGGCGTCGCGGGAGCGGGCTTGCACACCACCGGACAGCCAGCGGCGATGGAGGGCGCGATCTTGTGCGCCGCCAGCAGCAACGGGTAGTTGAACCCGGCGATCCCCACCACCACACCGATCGGCCGCCGGGTCCAGAACCCGACCAGCCCATCCCCGGACGGCAGCAGGTCGAGCGGACCCGTCTCCC
>CBIMJO010000029.1:0-18641 GCA_966244135.1 uncultured Actinocrispum sp.
GCCCGCGCAGCCGCTCGGTCAGGTACGGGCTGTTTCCCTTGGTGCGGTACAGGTTGATGCCCGCGTAGTCGAACAGCGACCAGTCGACCTCCTCCCACGCGGCCGCGGCGTAGGTGATCGGGCCGCCGAAGTGCGCCCTCGCCACGTCGACCGCCTTGGCCAGCAGCTTGTTCACCTTGCGGTTGATCCGGCGGCGGAAGTGGTGCCGCCACCGGATCATCATCATCCGGATGCCCTCCATCCCGCCGGGCAGCCCGGCGTTGAGGTGCACCGAGAACTCGCAGCCGAGGATGAGGTGCACCCGGTCCGGGAACTCCTGGCGCAGCTCCTCCACGGCGATCGCGGTCTGCTCCAGGTTGCGCAGCATCGTCTTGTGCATGACGTTCACCGGATGCGGCTCGATCCAGACATCGAGGCCGATCCGCAGGGCGTACCGCCCGGCCGCGATCAGCTTGCCGATGTCCATCCCGATCAGGATCACCGCGGTGCAGTGCAGCCGCGTGCGGATGACGTCCAGGTCACTGCGTGCGATCTCGGCCGACACCTCGTCGGCCATGTACGAGATACCTCTGACCTCCAGCGCCACGGGTGGTCCTACCGCGCGGCTTCGAGCGCGCCGGCTGCGTGGCGGTCCATCAGGTCACGCGCGGCGCGCACCTCGGCGGCCATCGGCCGGTCGGCGTCCAGCGGCGGCGAGATCCGCCCGAGCTCGGCCCACACGCCGTCCTGCGGCTGCCCGGTGATCGACGCCAGCTGCGCGACGCCCAACGCGAGCGAACCGATGACCAGCCAGCCGAGATCGAGCGCCTCGGCCACGGAGTTGGCTCCGTTGAGCGCCATCGGCACGTGGTCCTGGTTCCACCCGTTGGTGGGCAACGTGGTCAGCGAGGACGGGGTCGCCAGCATCCGGATCCGCGAGACGAACGAGGTCGCGCTGATGTGCACACCGGCCAGGCCACAGCCACGGCCCGCCCGCGGGGTCAGCATCGGCGGCAGATCCCCGTTGGTGGCCGGGGAAAGCAGCAGCCCGAGCTGGCGTTCGGCGAGGTAGGCGGCCATATGCATGGCCAGCGCGATCTGGTCGGACGCGAGACCCACCGGCATGGCGTGGAAGTTCCCGCCGTGCAGCACGCGGTCCTCGAACGTGATCGGGTTGTCCTGGCAGCCAACGACTTCCCGGGCCAGCACCTCACCCGCGAAGTCCAGCTGGTCCAGCACGGCGCCCAGAACCTGTGGCGCGCAACGAAGACTGTACGGCTCCTGCAACGGCCGAGCTTCGCTCCTGGTCATCCCGGCGGGCAGCTCGCCGCGGATCCACTCGGCCACGGTGAGCTGGCCGAGCTGACCGCGCGCGATGCCGTGCCCGGACTCGTAGTGCTCGGGGTTGGCGCCGAGCAGCTGCGCGAGCCGGCCGGTCAGGATCGCGCCGGCGCGCACCAGCCGGACCGCGGACTGCTGGTTCAGCAACGACATCGCGAGGCTGGCGCCGGTTCCGTTGACGAACGCGAGCGCCTCGCGCACCGGCCACTCGAACGGCTCCGCGCCCAGGGCGGCAAGCGCCTGCGTGGCGGGCACGATCGCCCACTGTCCATCTCGGTCCCGTTGCCAGGCCTCGCCGAACCCGGTGAACGCGAGGGCGGCGTGCGCGAGCGGCTGCAGGTCGCCGCTCGCACTCACCGTGCCGTGCCTGGGAATGACCGGGGTGAAGCCGCGGTCCCACAGGCCGGCCACGATCTGCCAGAACTCCGGCGACACCGCGGAGTACCCCTTGCGCATGTTCTGGATGCGCAGCCACAGGATCAGCCGGGACGCCTCCGGCGAGAGCGGCTCGCCCTGACCGGTGCCCAGGTGGGAGATGAGCGAACTGCCTTGCTCCAGCTCGGATTCCGCGCTGTAGGTGACGAGCGGGCCGAAGCCGCGGGTCAGGCCGTAGATCGGCAGGCCCGCGTCCAGGTGCTCGGTGATGGTCCGCGCGCTGGCGGCCATCCGCGCGATGTCGTCCTCGCTGCACGGGGCGAGCCGGGCGTCCCACGCGGCGCTGCGGACGACCTCCGCGAGGTAGCTGGTCCCGGCCAGCTCGGCCGAGGGGCTCTGCGCAATCTGCGTCACGGTGTGGCTACCTCTGCTTTCTTGGTAGTGGTCGCAGCTTTGTCCAGAGCTGCCTTGCGCTGTACTGCCTTTCCCAGCGCGGACCGTTCGATGCGGGGCACCGCACGGACGCACTTCGGGCGCACGCCCAGCCGCCGGATCGCGGTGGCCAGGTCCAGGCCGGACAGCTGGGTGCCCGGGCGGAGCACCACATGCAGTTCCACGTGCTCGCCGGTCAGCTCGTCCGTGATCGGCACCAGGGCCAGGTCGTCGCAGTCGAGCACCGGCCGCAGGGCGTGCTCGGCATCGTCCAGGTTGATCCGGCGGCCGTTCACCTTGACCAGCCGCCCGGTCCGGCCGACCAGCCGGAAGGTCCGGTCGTCCAGGGGGATCACGATGTCGTCCGCGGTCCACCGGTCCGGGGGCCGTTCGCCCGGCCGGAATGCCAGCCGTGGACCGCGAACCGACAACGGGGCTTCCTCGCCGGGAGTGGTGTTCTCGGCGAACGTGACGTCCGGGAACAGTGTCCACTCCGGCGGTTCGCCTTCGCTCCACCGCCGGCTCGCGACGCCGCCCGCCTCGGTGGACCCCAGGACCTCCACGATCTCCGCACGTTCGGCTTCCCGCAGGAAAAGTCCCGCGCTCGCGGGCAGCATCGCACCGCCATAAAGGACGGTCACGTGTTCGAACCGGCGGACCCAGCCGATGTGTTCCAGCAGCAGCTTGAAGATCCAGGGCGTTGCCACCACGGCGATCCGGCGCACCGGGACATCGGGCATCGCGCCGACGAACGCGGGGCGGAACCAGACCGGCAGGCCGAGCCAGGCGGGCATGAGCACGCTGGTCAACGCGCCGTACAGGTGCAGGCTCGGCACGAACGAGACGATCGCCTCGGGGCGGCCGGGCGCGATCAGGTCGGCGAGCATTCCGGCCTCACGCCAGACGTTCTCCTGTAATCGCCGCCAGCATCGGGCCGGTCCGGTACTGCCGGACGTGTGGAAATCAATGACCGGTGGCAACAGGTTCGCGCAAAGGCTTGCGGCGTCGGCGATGCCGTCCCAGCGTGTGCACCACGCGCCCTCGGCGACCTCGGGTGCGGCGAAGCCGGTGCGCAGCAACCGCTCCGGGTCCATCGTCAGGTAACCCACACCGAACTCCTCGGCATCCGCCCGCAGTATCCATGTCCCGCCGGCGGGACACCGGCACAATGGGAAACCTAACTGAGGAGAATCCTGGAGCGATAGCCGCGCGCTGGCCGAATCCCGTTGCGGTGTCGTAGTTTCTTGGCAAATCCCCATTTATGTGAATCGAAATATGCGCACTCGGAGGAAGGAGCATCGCGTGAAGGTTCTCGTCACGGGCGGCGCGGGGTTCATCGGTTCGCACTTCGTGCGCACCATGCCGGACGCCCAGGTCACCGTGCTGGATCTGCTCACCTATGCCGGTGACCGCGCCAACATCGAGGGCGTGCCGCACGAGTTCGTGCACGGCGACCTCTGCGACGCCGAGCTGCTCGGCAAAGTCGTTCCCGGCCATGACATCGTGTTCCACTTCGCGGCCGAGTCGCATGTGGACCGTTCCATCGCCGGCGCGCAGAACTTCGTGCGCACCAACGTTCTCGGCACCCAGACGCTGCTGCAGGCGTGCCTGGAGGCGGAGATCCCCAAGGTGGTCCAGGTCTCCACGGACGAGGTGTACGGCACGATCGAGACAGGTTCGTGGACCGAGGACGAGCCGCTGGCGCCCCGTTCGCCCTACGCGGCGACCAAGGCCAGTGCCGACCTGATCGCCTTGGCGTACCACACGACCTACGGCCTGCCGGTCTCGATCACCCGCTGTGGCAACAACTACGGGCCGTACCAGTTCCCGGAGAAGGTGATCCCGCTGTTCATCACCAATCTCCTGGAGGGCAGGAAGGTCCCGCTCTACGGTGACGGCGGCAACGTCCGCGACTGGATCCACGCGGACGACCACTGCCGGGCCATCCGGCTGGTCGGCCAGGTCGGCGAACCGGGTGAGATCTACCACGTCGCGGGCACGGCCGAGCTGACCAACAATGAGCTGACCCAGCAGTTGCTCGACGCGATGGGCGCGGACTGGTCGTCGGTCGAGCACGTGGCCGACCGCAAGGGCCACGATCGTCGTTACTCGTTGGACGACAGCAAACTGCGTGCCCTCGGCTACGCGCCAGAGACGTCCTTCGCGGACGGTCTCGCGCAGACCGTGCGCTGGTACTCCGACAACCCCTCATGGTGGAAGTCCAAGCGCTGAGGCCTGCCCTGTCTCGCCGGTGGGACACCCCCGGCGATCCTGAAAGTCAACTGCAGATCGGATGGCATCGTGAAAGGAATCCTGCTCGCGGGGGGTACGGGTTCGCGCCTGTACCCGTTGACAAAGGCGACATCCAAACAGTTGCTCCCGGTTTACGACAAGCCGATGGTGTACTACCCGCTGTCGGTGCTGATGCTGGCGGGGATCCGGGAGATCCTGGTCATTTCCACCCCGGACAGCCTGCCGTGGCTGCGCGGGCTGCTCGGCGACGGTTCCCGGCTCGGGCTGGAGATCACGTACGCGGAGCAGGCCGAGCCGCGCGGCATCGCCGAGGCCCTGCTGATCGGCGCGGACCACATCGGCGGCGAGCCGTGCGCGCTGATCCTGGGGGACAACATCTTCCACGGCGCCGGCTTCCCGGCGATCCTGCGCGAGGCCCAGCGGACCCTGGACGGCTGTGTCCTGTTCGGCTACCCGGTGTCCGACCCGGAGCGGTACGGCGTCGGCGAGGTGGACGAGAACGGCGTCCTGCTGTCGATCGAGGAGAAGCCGCTGCGGCCGCGGTCGAACAACGCGCTGACGGGCCTGTACTTCTACGACTCGGAGGCGGTGGAGATCGCCCGCGACCTGGCCCCGTCGGCACGCGGCGAGCTGGAGATCACCGACGTCAACAAGCACTACCTGAAGAACGGCCGGGCCCGGCTGGTCCGGCTGAGCCGCGGGTTCACCTGGCTGGACGCCGGTACCCACGACTCGCTGCTGGCCGCCAGCCAGTACGTGCACGTCATCGAGGAACGCCAGGGCATCCGGGTGGCCTGTGTGGAGGAGATCGCGCTCCACATGGGATACATCACGGCTGAGGAGTGCCACGCCATCGGGTCGGAGATGAAGAACTCGGAGTACGGTCAGTACCTGATGCAGATCGCACAGTAACCACGGGTGAAGGGGCGTATGTACCAGGATCGGGATCGTGAGCCGACCTTGCACGACCGGCGGGTGATGGGGGTGAGGTCATGGAGCTGACCGAGCTGCAGGAGCTGGACAAGCTGCACATCCAGCAGAAGACCAGCCTGACCCGCCACCGGTACCGGGTCTACGCCGACAACGGCAAGGGCAAGCCGGGGGACCTGGTCGCGATCGTCGACCAGGACACATCCGGCCTGAGGGAAAAAGAAGTGATCTACACCGGCGAGGACAAGTCGGTGGAGCTGGCCCGCTTCGAAGCGCGCCAGCTGATGGACGTGGCCGCCGCCTTCGACGTGTTCACCCCCGAGGGCGAGAAGATCGGCTGGTTCCAGCGCGAGGTGAGCAAATCCCTGTACCGCTCGACCTGGAACCTGACCCAGGAGGGCATGCCGCCGCTGAAGGTGGTCGAGCGGAGCAAGTTCACCGCGGTGGCCCGCCGGATCTGGATGTGGCTGCCGTTGGTCGGCGATTTCCCTTATCCGGTGCGCTATCACTTCGACTTCGTCCGCGACGACGCGGTCATCGGCGGCGTCGACAAGACCGGCCGCCTCGCCGACAACTACCTCGCCTGGTCGGAGGATCCCAAGCTGGACCGGCGGTTGATGATCGCCATGGGGGTCGTCCTGGACTTCCGCCAGGGCCGCTGAGTCATAAGAAAAGGGCCGAGGTGACGTTCACCTCGGCCCTTTCCTGTGGTCAGGAATGGTATTTGAGGGTGAGTTCTTCCAGCTGGGGGACGAGTTCGTTGGGGGTGGGGAGGTGTCGCATTTCGGTGCGGAGGGTGTGGGCGTTGGTGGTGAAAGTGGGGTCGGTCAGGAGTTTGTGGATGGCGTTGCGGACGTTTTCGCCGGTGGCGTCGGCGGGGTTGATGGTGAGGCCGGCGCCGGTGGCGGTGAGGTTGCGGCCGAGGATCGGCTCGTCGAAGTGGTAGGGGAGGGTGAGCTGGGGGACGCCGTGGATGGCGAACGTTGACAGGGTGCCGCCGCCGGCGTGGTTGACGGCGACGGAACACGTTGCGGCCAGGGCGTCCAGCGGGACCCAGCTCTCGATCCGCGCATTCGCGGGGATGTGGGTGAGTTTGGCTCGTTCGTTCTTGTCGGCGACGGCGATCACCTCGATGTCGAGGCCGGCCAGGTTGTCCAGCACGGACTGGAGGCTGAAGCCGAAGCCGTTGAAGAAGCCGCTCGCGGTGAACCCCATGGTGAGGGCGACCCGGGGGCGGGTGGCGGGCCGCTGGAGCCACGCCGGGATCGCCGCCTTGCCGCCGTACGGGATGTAGCGGGTGTGCAGGTACTCCAGTCCCGGGGCCTCCAACTGCAGGCTGGGTGGGTACTGGTCGATCGTGAAGTGCCCGCAGGTCATGTCCTCGGTGAAGGAACCACCGTACTTCCGCGCATAGCTGCCGAGCCACGAAGCCAGCGGATCCTCGTCCGGCCCAAGAGCCAGGAACCGTTGCCGCGCAACCCCGAAAGCGTCGATCCCGAACATCATCCGGGCATGCGCCGCACCGCAGGCCTTCGCCGCGATCGCACCGGCCAACGTGAACGGCTCCCACACAACGAGGTCCGGCTGCCACGACCGCGCGAACGACACGAGGCCGTTGATCATCGGGAAGTTCTCGTACTTCGACCGCTCCACGTCCTCGGCGTACGCGGAAACCATGTACTCCAGCGTCGCCAGGGCGGGATCCTCGGCCACATCGTAAGGCGGATGCAAACCCGGGCGAGCCTCTTCGAGCATCTCGGGAGTCACGCGGAACGCGGTCAGCAACCGGTCGGAGGTCGTCTGCCGTCCAACTGGGACAGACGTCAGCCCGGCGCCGACAACGTGGGGCGTGGCGAATGCCTGGTTGGCTACGCAGACTTCGTGACCCGCGGTGCGCAGTGCCCACGCGAGCGAGATCATCGGGTGCAGGAAGCTCCCGTCGTTCAGCGTGGCGAACAAGACCCTCATGGCCGTCCTCGGTACTTGGTGGTGAGCTCTTCAAGCTGGGGAACGAGGTCGTTGGGCGTCGGCAGCGCGAGCATGTCGTCGCGAAGCCGCGCCGCACCCTCCCGGAAGCCGGGCTCGTCCAGCAGCCGCAAGACCGCGGCTCGCACAGCCGGTCCGGTGGCTTGCGACACAGGCAACTCCAGGGAACCACCCAACGCGGCCGAGCGGCGCGCAAGCTCCGGCTCGTCGAAGTCCCACGGCACGTTCACCTGTGGCACCCCATAGCGGGCGACGGTGAAGAAGGTCCCGGGGCCCGTGTGGTTGATCACCGCGGAACAGGTGGGCGCGAGGGCGTGCAGCGGAACGTAAGAGACGACCCGGACATTGTCTGGGACGCGGCCCAACTGGGACTGGTGAGACTCAGCGACCGTGGCGACGACCTCAATGTCCAAATCAGACAGTGAGGCCAGGATGTCCGGAACGCTCACCGAGTACCCCGCGTAGATGTCGGTGGCCGACACCCCAAGCGTCAAGGCAACCCGCGGGCGCGACGGCGGGGAATGCAGCCACTTAGGGACGATGGCTGTCCCGCCGTAGGGAATGTACTGCATGGGAACGTAATGCAGGTCTGCCGCGGGCATTCGCAGCGAGTCGGGCAGTGGGTCGATCGAGAACTGCCCGGTGATCAGCTCCTCGGAGAACTCCGACCCAACGCTGCGAGCGTAGTGGCTGAGCCATTCGGTGAACGGGTCGACCTGACCATCGGGGCGCAGTCGCCGAACATGATCGCGTGCCACGGCGAAGGCATCGACACTCCACAGTAGACGGGCATGCGCCGCGCCACACGCAATGGCCGCGATCGGGCCCGCGTACGACACCGGCTCCCAGATCACGAGATCCGGCTCCCAGTCCTGGGCGAAGTCGACCAGACCGCGGATGAGCGGGAAGTTCAACGGCTTGTGCCACCAGTGCAGGCAGTCCTCGTACCCGGTCATCATGGCGTCCCAGGTGACGTCCTCCGGCGGCACTACCGAGGAGAGATACGGCATCGGCATCCCGAAGGCGGCCCGTCCGTCGTCACTCTCCACTTCGAACACCTTGATCGGCCGCAGACCGTCGTAGTTGCGGCCGACCGGCACGGCGGTGAGCCCGGCCGAGGTGATCGTGTCGGCGAAGAACGGCTGGCTGGCGACGCGGACCTCGTGCCCGGCGGTGCGCAGGGCCCAGGCCAGCGGCACCATGCTCTGGAAGTGCGTCTTGTAGGGGACTGAGACGAAGAGCACGCGCATCGCGGTCGTCCTAACGGTGCTTGGTGGTCAGTTGCTCGATCTGGCCGGCCAGTTCGCCAGGCGTGGGCAGCGCGAGGATGTCGTCACGGAGCCTTGCGGCGCCAGCCCGGAACCGAGGCTCCGAAAGCAGCCGCTGTACCCGATCGCGCACGGCTGTGGCCGTGACCTCGTGCGCCTGCAACACCATCGCGCCACCGGCCCGCGCCGACCGGTCGGCCAGCTCCGGTTCGTCGAAATCCCAAGGCAGGTGCAACTGTGGAACACCATGCCGTGCGGTGGTGAGGAACGTCCCCGGCCCAGCGTGGTTCACCACCACCGAACAGGTCGCGGCCAACGCATCCAGTGGGACGAAGGACACCAGCCGCACATTCGGCGGCAGGGTACCGAGCTTGTGCTGTTCGGACTCCGCGATCGTCGCGACCACCTCAACGTCCAAAGAGGCCAGCTGGGTGAGGATCTCGGTCAGCGAGAACGTGTACCCGGTGGAGCTGTCGATCACCGTGCTGCCCAGCGTGAAAGCGACCCGCGGGCGCGAAGGGGGAGTCTGCAGCCACTTGGGGATCACCGCAGGGCCGCCGTAAGGCGTGTACTGGACCGGCAGGTAGTGCACATCCGGGGCTTCCAGCCGCAGTGAGTCCGGCAGCTGGTCGATGGTGAAATGCCCGGTGGTCAGGGACTCGGTCCACTCGATGCCGTACTTGCGCGCGTAGCCGCCGATCCAGTCCTGGAACGGGTCGTTCTGGTCCCAGGGCGACTGTTCCGCCAACAGTCGCAGGTAGTTGGCCCGAGCCGCCGCGAAGACATCGATACTCCACATCAGACGCGCATGCGCCGCACCGATTGCCTCGGCCGCGATCGCGCCCGCATGCGTGGTCGGCTCCCAGACAACGAGATCCGGCTGCCACTGGCGGGCGTACTCGACCAGGCCGGCGATCAGCGGGAAGTTGTTCACCTTGTGCCACAACGCGATCATGAACCGGTAGCCCTGCCGGATGTCATCCCAGCTCATGTCGACCGGCTGCATCACCGCCGTGTCGTACGGCGCGGGCAGGCCCGGCTCGGACAGGTCCGGGTGCACCTCGGCCAGCCGGTGCCAGCTCGTGTCGCCCCGGCCGACCGGGACCGCGGTCAGTCCGGCCTGGGTGACCTCCTGGGCGAACTTGGGCTGGCAGGCGAACCGGACGTCGTGGCCCGCGGTGCGCAGCGCCCAGGCCATCGGCACCATGCTGAACAGGTGCGTGCGCTGTGAGTAGGTGGTGAACAGGACGCGCATCGTGGTGACCTCTCAGCGGGTGCGGTGCTTGACGATCAGCTCTTCGATCCGGCCGACGGCCTCGTTCGGCGTGGGCAGCGCGAAGATCTCGTCGCGCAGGTCCCCGGCCCGCTGCGCGAACGAAGGCTCCTCCAGCAGCCGGCGCACGCTGTCCCGCACGCCCTCGCCGGTGACCTCGCTGGAGTGGATGTCCAGCCCGGCGCCGTGCTCGGTGATCCGCCGGCCGAGAAACGGCTGATCGAAGTGGTAGTGCAGGGCCAGTTGCGGGACCGGGTGCCTCGCAGTCGTGGCCAAAGTGGCCAGTCCGGCGTGATGGATCACCGCCGAGCAGGTCGGCACGATCGCATGCCAAGGCACGTAAGGAATCAGGCGGACGTTGGACGGCAACGGCCCGAGCTTGGCCTGTTCCGACTCGGCGACCGTAGCGACCACCTCAATGTCCAGTTCGGACAGCGAGGTCAACACGTCAGCCAATGACACGGTGTACCCGTTGAACATGTCGGTCGCCGTGCTGCCCAGTGTCAAGGCAACTCGAGGGCGATCCGAAGCAACCTGGAGCCACTTCGGGACAACAGCACGGCCGCCGTACGGAATGTACTGCGTCCGAACATAGTCCAGACCGTCGGCCTCCAGCTGAAGGCTGCGGGGGAACTGGTCGATGGTGAACTGCCCGGTGACCATGTCCTCGGTGATGTCGAAGCCGTACTTGCGGCCGTACGCGGAGAACCAGTCGAAGTACGGGTCGTACCGGTGGTCGGGCGGCTGCTCGGCCTGCAGGCGCAGGAAATGCTGCCGGGTGGCGCCGAAAACGTCGACGCTGAACAGCATCCGGGCGTGGGCCGCGCCGCAGGCCTTGGCGGCGATGGGCGCGCCGACGGTCCACGGGTGCCAGACGATCAGGTCCGGCTGCCACCGCTGGGCCAACTCGATCAGCCCGCCCAGCATGAAGAAGTTCTCGAACTTCAGCGTCTCCAGGCCACCCGCGCACTCGTGCATCGTGGTCTCCCACTCGGCGTACCGCGCCGGATCGTCCACGAAGTCGTAGGGCGGCGGCAGGCCGGCCCGGTACTTCTCGACGATCTCCTCGGTCACCCCGCGCGCCACCAGCATCCGCGAGTCGGCGGCCTCCCGGCCGACCGGCACGGCGGTGAGCCCTGCCTGCGTGATGGTGTCGCAGAACGAAGGCGAGGACGCGACCACGACCTCGTGCCCGGCGGTGCGCAGCGCCCACGCCATCGGCACGAGGTACAGGAACGTGCTCCGCTGGGGGAGAACGGTGAACAGAATGCGCATGATGTCTCCCTACGCCGGCCGCTTGCGGTGCTTGACGGTCAGCTCCTCCAGGTGCGTGACGACCTCGTGCGGCGTCGGCATCGCCCTGATCTCGTCCCGCAAGGCCGTGGCGCGCTCAACAAAACCCGGCTCGTTCAACAGTTTCAGAACGCCGTCACGAATCGTGTCGCCGGTGACTGTCTGGCCGTGCAGGGTCAACGCCCCACCCTGCTGCGCCGACCGGCGGGCCAGCTCCGGTTCGTCGAAGTCCCACGGCACGTGCAATTGCGGAATGCCATTGCACGCCGTGGTAAGGAAAGTTCCTGGCCCACAGTGGTTGATCATCGCCGAGCACGAGGCCGCGAGCGCGTCCAACGGCGCGTACGAGATGATCCGCACGTTGTCCGGAACCCGGCCGAGCTTGCCTTGCTCGCGCTCGGCGATGGTCGCCACGACCTCAACGTCCAGTTCGGACAGAGCCGCCAAGGCATCCTGGACCGAGAACGTGTAACCAGCGAACCGTTCGGTGGCCGTGGTGCCCAGGGTGAAGCCGATGCGGGGTCGTCGCTTGGCAGGTTGCTGAAGCCACTTGGGAATAACCGCCGGGCCGCCGTACGGGGCGTAGCGGATCGGCGCGTAGTCCAAGTGCCCAGCGGTCATCTGCACCGACGGCGGCATCTGGTCGATGGTGAAGTCACCGGTGACCATGTCCTCGCTGAACTCGTAGCCGTACTTGCGGCCGTAGCTCGCCAGCCATTCGGCGAGCGGATCTGGGCGCTCGTGGGCCGGCTGGTCGTTCATCAGGCGCAGGTAGTGCTCGCGGGTCGCGCCCAGAACGTCGATGCTCCAGAGCATCCGGGCGTGCGCGGCGCCGCAGGCCTTGGCCGCGATGGCGCCCGCGTAGCTGAGCGGCTCCCAGAGGACCAGGTCCGGTTGCCATTGCTGGGCGAACTGCACCGCCCCGGCGATGATCGGGAAGTTCTCCGGTTTGTGGCCCTGCTCGACCGCCGTGTAGTGGCCGTAGAGCTGGTCCAGGAACGTCACTTTCTCCGGCTCGACAACGACGTTCCACGGCGTCGGCAGCCCGTCCCGGCCTTCCTCGCGCTTCTCCGGGTTCATGTCCTCGACCCGCCAGACCGGCGCGTCCCGGCCGACCGGGACCGCGGTGAGCCCGGCCTGGGTGATGGTCGGCGCGAACGAAGGGGCCGAGGCGACCATGACCTGGTGCCCGGCCGCGCGCAGGGCCCAGGCCAGCGGCACCATGTGCAGGAAGGTCGTCCGCTCGGGGATGACCGTGATCAGCACGCGCATCAGCGGTCCCGGCCCTTGATCGCGAGCTCCTCGATCCGGCCGACCATCTCGTTCGGCGTGGGCATGCTGTACAGCTCGTCGCGCAGCTTCCCGGCCCGCTCACGGAACGTGGACTCGTCCAGCAGCCGGGCAACGTTGTCCCGCACCACTTCGCCGGTCGCTTCGTCGGCCTTGACCGACAGCGAACCGCCTTGCGCCGCCGCCCGCCGGGCCAGCAGCGGTGAGTCGAAGTCCCAGGCCGCGCTCAGCTGCGGGATACCGTGCAGCGCCGCGGTGAGGAACGTGCCGAAACCGCCGTGTGTGATGATCGCCGAGCAGGTGGCCGCGAGTGCGTCCAACGGTGCGTACGAAACGATCCGGGCGTTGTCGGGAACGTTCGTGAGCTTCTTCTGCTCGGACTCCGCGATGGTGGCCACGACCTCGATGTCCAGTGTGGATAGTTCATTGAGGACGTCCTGCACGGTCACCGCGAGCCCGGCGCCGTGGTCGGCGAGGCTGACACCCATGCTCAGCGCCACACGGGGCTTTTCGGGCTGGCCGTGCAGCCACTTCGGCACCACCGCGGCTCCGCCGTACGGCACATACCGCATCGGCAGGTAGTTCAGGCCGTCGCCTTCCAGCCGGATCGAGTCCGGCAACTGGTCGATGGTGAACTGACCGGTGACCATGTCCTCGGTGAACTCGGTGCCGTACTTGCGCGCGTAGCCGTCCAGCCACTCGGCGAGGAAGTCCTGGCGGTCGTCCTCCGGTTGCCGCGCCTTGAGCTTGAGGAACTCGCTGCGGGTGTAGCCGAAGACGTCCACGCTCCACATGAGACGCCCGTGCGCGCAGCCGATCGCCTTGGCGGCCACCGGACCGGCGAAGGCCAGCGGCTCCCACAGGATCAGGTCCGGCTCCCAGTGCTGGGCGAACTGGACGACACCGCCGATCATCGGGAAGCAGGCCGGCTTGTGCCAGACCAGCACCTGGTCGCCGTAGCTGGGGGACATGTAGTCCCACTCGGCCTTCTCGGGCGACTCGGCCACGTCGTAGGGCGGGTGGTCGAGCAAACCGTACTGCGGCTGCCATTTCCAGTCGCGGAAGTCGTCGTGCCGCGGGATCAGCTCCCACAGGTCGACGTCCCGGCCGACCGGCACAGCGGTGAGGCCGGCCTGGGTGATCGGGTCGGCGAACCTCGGCTGGCTCGCCACGCGGACCTCGTGCCCGGCGCAGCGCAGTGCCCAGGCCAGCGGCGCCATCGCGTAGAAGTGCGCCTTCTCCGGGTTGACAACGAACAGAATGCGCATCTTCTCAGCTCCTGACCGTGCGGCGGCGATCGGTGACCAGCTTCTCCAGGTCGCCCACAACCTGGTTGGGGGTCGGCATGGCGAGCACTTCCTCTTGCAGCAGTACCGCATCCTGGTGGTACGACTGGTCTTCCAGGATCCGGATGAGCCGGTCCCGCACCAGCGCCCCAGATGCCTGGGACAGGTTCACAGCCAGGCCCGCGCCTTGCGCCGCCACCTTCTGCGCGAGCGCTGGGCCGTCGGCGTTCCACGTCACGATCAGGTGCGGCTTGCCGTGCAGGGCCGTCGTGAGCAGGGTGCCGATGCCGCCGTGGTGCATGACCGCGGTGCAGGTCGGGAACAACGCGTCCAGCGGGGCGAACTCGACCAGCTTGACGTTCTTGGGCACGCTGGGCAGATAGCCCTGGGCCTTTTTGGACAGTGTGCCGACGATCTCGACGTCCAGATCGGACAGTTGGGCGAACAGGTCGACGAGGTTGATCGTGTCGCCGGTGATGTCGGCCGTGCTGATGCCCATGGTCATGGCGACCCGGGGCTGTGCCGGAGGCTTGCGGAGCCAGGTCGGCACCGAAGTCGGCCCACCGTAGGGGACATACCGCATCGGCACGTAGTGCAGGTCCGCCTCGGACGCGATCGACGGTGGCATCACCGACAGCGTGAACTGCCCGGTGACCAGGTCCTCGGAGAAGTCGAAGCCGTACTTGGCGCCGTAGGGGTCCAGCCAGTCCCGCAGCGGGTCGGCCTGCTGCTCGGCGGGCCGGTGGCTGTTGAGCTTGAGGAACCGTTCCCGCGCGATACCGAACGTGTCGATGCTGAACAGCAGCCGGGCGTGGGCGGCGCCGACCGCTTCGGCCGCGATCGCGCCGGCGTAGGTGGACGGTTCCCAGATGACCAGATCCGGCTGCCAGTGCTGGGCGAACTTGACCAGGTCGGGGATGAGCGGGACGTTGCTCATCTTGTGCCAGCGCGGGACGTGCAGGTCGTAGCCGAACTTCATGTACTTCCAGGAGACCTGCTCCTCGGGCCATTCCGCGGCGTCGTAGGGCACCGGCAGCCCGTTCATCCCCACGCTGATCCAGTCCGAGTCACTGGCCATCAGCTGCCACAGATCGCGGTTGGAGCCGATCGGCACGGCGGTCAGCCCGGCCTGCGTGATCACCTCGCTGAACTTCGGCGCGCTGGCGAAGCACACCTCATGGCCGGCGGTCCGCAGCGCCCACGCCAACGGCGCCATGGCAAGGAAATGCGTCTTCTCCGGGTAGGTGGTGAACAGAACTCTCATCTGCGGTCCTCCGGTGCCCTTCGCTGGTCAGGCCGTGCGGTACTTGGTGGTCAGCTCCTCGAGGGTGCCGACGAGTTCGTTGGGGCTCGGCAGCGAGTACATCTCGTCCCGCAGCGCCTGGGCGCCCTTGGCGAACTGGGGCTCCTCCAACAGCCGCAGCACGGCCGCCCGCACGTTCTCCCCGGTCACCTCGCTGGTGTGGATGTCCAGACCAGCGCCCTGGGCGGTCAGCAGCTTCGCCAGGATGGGCTGGTCGTAGTGGTAGTGCAGGGAAAGGTGGGGGATGGGGTAACGGGCGGCGGTCGCCAGGGTCGCCGCGCCCGCGTGGTGGATGATCGCCGAGCAGGTCGAGGCGAGGTTCTGCATGGGGGCGAAGGAGACCACGCGGGCGTTGTCCGGCACCTTGCCCAGCTTGGGCTGCTCGGACTCGGCGATGGTGGCGACCACCTCGATGTCCACATCGGACAGTGCGTTCAGGATCTCGCCGACCGGGACGTTGTAGCCGTTGTAGACCTGAGTGGCGGACAGGCCCAGGGTCAGCGCGACCCGGCGGCGCTTCGGCGGCTCCTGCAGCCATTTCGGCACGACCGCGACGCCGCCGTAGGGGATGAACTGCATGCGGACGTAGTTCAGGTCCTCGGCCTCGACCTGGAGGCTGCGCGGGAACTGGTCGATGGTGAAGTCGCCGGTGGCCATGTCGTCGGTGTAGTCGAAGCCGTACTTGCGGCCGTACGCGGCGAGCCACTCGCCCAGCGGGTCCGACCGCTCGGACTCCGGCTGCTCGGCTTCCAGCTTCTTGTAGATCTGCCGGAAGCCTCCGTAGACGTCGATCCCGAACAACAGGCGCGCATGTGCGGCGCCGCAGGCCTTTGCGGCGATCGCACCCGCGAAGGTCATCGGCTCCCAGATCACCAGGTCCGGCTTCCAGAACCGGGCGAACTCCACCAGCCCGGAGATCAGCGGGAAGTTGTCGAACTGGTGCCAGTCGACCTGCGCTTCCGCCATGGCCGGCCGGACGTAGTCCCAGGTCCGCTTGGACGGGTCGTCGAAGGCGTCGTACGGGGGGATGATGCCCGCGCGGGTCTCATCCGCGTCGCCGCCGAGCTCCATCATCCGGCGCAGGTCCAGGCTCCGGCCGACGGGCACCGCGGTCAGGCCCGCCTGGGTGATCTCGTCGGTGAACATGGGCTGGCTGGCGAACCGGACGTCGTGGCCCGCGGTGCGCATCGCCCAGGCGAGCGGAACCATGTACTTGAAGACGGTCTTCTCGGGGTTGGTCACGAACAGGACGCGCATCGTGTGTTTCCTCCTTTTCCGGTGGTCAGCGGTACCCGGCGGTGAGCTCCGCCAGTTCGCCGGTGAGTTCGCTGGGGGCGGGCAACGCGAGCATCTCGTCGCGCAGCAGCGCGGCCCGCGTGGCGAAGACCGGTTCGCCCAGCAGTTGCAGCACGTGGTCCCGGATGGCCGGGCCGGTCACCCGGCCGCCGGGAATGGTCAGCGCGGCGCCCTGCTCGGTGGCCAGCCGCGCCAGCACGGGTTCGTCGAACTCCCACGGCACAGTCAGTTGCGGAACCGCGTGCAGCGCGGTGGTCAGCAGGGTGCTCGGCCCGGCGTGGTTGATCACCACCGAGCAGGTGGCGGCGAGCGCGTCCAGCGGGACGTACGAGACGATCCTGGTGTTGTCCGGGATCCGCTCCAGCTTGTGCTGCTCGGACGAAGCGATGGTGGCCACGACCTCAATGTCCAAATCGGACAACGAGTCGAGCGCGTCCTGAACGCTGAACGTGTAGTCCCCGAACCACTCGGTAGTCGACGTGCCAAGGGTCAGCGCGACTCGCGGGCGTTTCGGCGGTTCCTGCAACCACTTTGGCACAACAGCCGCGCCGCCGTAAGGCACGTACTGCGAGGAGACGTAATGCAGTTTGGCGTCTGTGCGTAGGGACGCGGGCACATGGTCCAAAGTGAACTGACCGGTGATCATGTCCTCGGAGAACTCGTAGCCGTACTTGCGGCCGTAGGCGGCCATCCACTCGCCGAGCGGGTCGCAGGTCTCACCGGCCGGTCGCTGGGCCAGGAACTTCTCCCGGGTGAGCCCGAAGATGTCGCAGCTCCACAGCATCCGGGCGTGCGCGGCGCCGCAGGCCTTGGCCGCGACGGCTCCCGCGTAGGTGGTGGCCTCCCAGATGACCAGGTCCGGCTGCCAGAACCGGGCGAACTCCACCAGGTCGGTGATCAGCGGCACGTTGTTCTGCTTGTGCCAGATCTCCAGGACATGGCGGTAGCCCTCACGCATCGCCGTCCGACGGTCTCCTGCCCGGGATCCGCCGCGTTGTACGGCTCCGGGAGGCCCACCCGTTCGGAGGCGGCCCGGTCCGGATAGGCCTCGGTCAGCCGGCGCCAGTTGTCCGTGGTCTGCCGGCCGGCCGGGACCGCGGTCAGCCCGGCCTGGGTGATGGTGTCGGCGAAGAACGGCTGGCTGGCGACGCGGACCTCGTGTCCGGCCGCGCGCAGCGCCCATGCCAATGGCACCATCGGCTGGAAGATGGGCTTCTCCGGGTAGGTCGTGAGCAGGATCCGCATCGATCTTCTTCTCTGTGCTGTCTTCTTGGTGCTGGAACGGGTGGTCACATCGCCGGGCGGAAACCCGCGGTCAGCTTCTCCAGGTCGCCGACGATCTCGTTGGGGGACGGCATGGCCCGGATCTCGGTGCTCAGCCGATCCGCGGACTCCTGGAACTTGGGCTCCTTGAGGATCCGCAGCAGGCGGTCGCGGACCGGTCGCCCGGACCCCTGGAACACATGCAGGGCAAGGCCCGCGCCCTGGGCGGCGACCCGCCGGGCCAGCGACGGCCCGTCATTGTTCCAGGGCAGGATCAGCTGGGGCTTACCGTGCGCGGCGATGGTCAGCAGCGTGCCGATCCCGCCGTGGTGCATGACCGCGCTGCAGGTGGGAACGAGCGCGTGCAGCGGCACGTACGACACGAGGCGCACGTTGTCCGGCACGGTCCCGATGGTCTTCTGGGCCGCTTCCGACAAGGTCGCGACGATCTCGATGTCCAGATCGGCCAGCTCCTCGAGAACGTCCGGCAGGTCAACGACTTCGCCGGTGAGGTTGGCGGTACTGATGCCCATCGTGATCGCGACCCGCGGGCGTTCCGGCTGCTTGTTCAACCAGGCTGGGATGGCCGCGGCGCCCGCGTACGGAACGTGCCGCACCGGCACGTACTGCAGCCCCGCCTCGATGCCCAACGACTGTGGCACCAGGGAGATCGTGAACTGGCCGGTGATCAGTTCCTCGCTGAACTCGAACCCGTAGTCGTGGCAGTAGGTCGACAGCCAGTCGGCGAGCGGGTCGCTCTGGTCCGCTTGGCCTTGCTTCAGCGAGAGATACCGTTCCCGGGCCACGCCGAAGCTGTCCACACTGAACAACATCCGCGCATGTGCCGCCCCGCAGGCCTTCGCGGCGAGCGAACCGGCGTAAGTGGACGGTTCCCAGATGACCAGGTCGGGCTTCCAGTTCTGGGCGAACTCCACCAGGTCCGACACCAGCGGGACGTTGCTCATCCGGTGCCACTTGGGCACTTGGAGCTCGTAGCCGTCCTGCAGGTAGCTCCAGGTGACCTGGTCACGCGGCCAGTCCACGCTGTCGTAGGGGACCGGCATGCCGTTCAG
>CBIMJO010000030.1:0-18327 GCA_966244135.1 uncultured Actinocrispum sp.
GGAGCCCTTGCGGGCCTCGTAGTTGCCGCCGACGTAGAACATCAGCTCGTCGGAGTCGACGTTGGCGTGGTTGTACGGCACGGGCACAGCCAGCGGGTGGTAGTCGACCTTGCGTGGGCAGAACGAGCAGACCACGAAGTTCGGGCCCTCGAAGGTCTGGTGCACGGGCGGCGGCTGGTGCACGCGCCCCGTGATCGGCTCGAAGTCGCGGATGTTGAACGCCCACGGGTACAGCGCGCCGTCCCAGCCGACGACATCGAACGGGTGGTTCGCGTAGGTGAACCGGGTGACGCCCGCGCGGTGCCGGACGAACACGTCCACGTCCTCGCCGTCGACCAGTAGCGGCTCCGTCGGGCCGCGTAGGTCGCGTTCGCAGTACGGGGAGTGCTCCAGGAACTGGCCCTTGGCCGACAGGTACCGCTTGGGCGGTCCGATGTGCCCGGTGGCCTCCAGGACCAGCAATCGCAGATCGTCACCTGGGACCACGCGATATGTACACGATGTCGGGATGACGACGTAGTCCCCGTCGCCGACGGTGAGTGACCCGTAGATGGTCTCCACGACGGCAGTACCCGTCTGCACGTACAGCAGCTCGTCGCCAGCCGCATTGCGGTACAGCGGCGACGGCTGGGTGGCCGCGACGAAGCAGATCTTCACGTCGGCGTTGCCGAACAGCAGGCGGCGCCCGGTGACCGCGTCGACCTCGGCGGGGGCGTCCCACTTGAGGTCCTGCGACCGGAAGTGCCGGGGCTTGAGCGGCAGGTTGGGGCTGGTCGAGCGCTCGTCCGCCACCTGGACCGCGTTCACGATCGCGGTCGGCAGGTTCCGGTGGTAGAGCAGCGCGGAGTCGCTCGAGAACCCCTCGACACCCATGAGTTCCTCGGCGTAGAGCCGCCCGTCGGGCGCGCGGAACTGGGTGTGCCTTTTGCGCGGGATCTCGCCCACCTGACGGTAGTAGGGCATCAACCCTCCTGCGTTCGATATGCGGACATCTTTGTTCGGTTCCGGGTACGCTACTAGCGTGTCAGCCGTGTCAAGCGCAGTAGAACTCCCGCCGCCCGGCCCCCGAGGTGTTCCGCCCCTGCTCGCGAGGCTTGTCGACGATGCCGCCCTGTTCCCGCCGGGCAACGCAGCCATGCCCGCAGCGGTCGCCGCGCACCTCGAGTCGCGCGGCGGCAACCGCGCCGGGGTGATGGGCCTTTTCCTCTGCCCGGCATCCCGGTTGCCGGAGCTGATCACCGAGCTGATCAAGGCCAGGCCGGTCAAACCGGTGGCCCTGTCGCTGGTGATCGACACCGGCCTGGGCGGTGTGCCCAAGGCGTTGTCCATCATCGAGTCCCGGACCGAGCTGCTGGCGCTGCGGATGGTGGAGATGCCCGCCCCGTCCGATGTGGACGACCAGTGGCTGGAGCGGGTCTCCGAGTTCGTCCCGGAGGACGTGATCCGGGTGATCGAGCCACGCCGCGGCGGCAAGGAGTGGCTGGAGAGCATCCGCAAGGTCGCCGAGCACGGCAGCTGGCCCAAGCTGCGCTGCGGCGGGCTGAGCCAGCAGGCCTTCCCGACCATCGACGAGGTCGCGGACTTCCTGTCGGTGGTCGCCAATGGCGGGACGTCGTTCAAGGCCACTGCCGGCCTGCATAACGCCGTTCGCCATACGGACGACGAGACCGGCTTCACCCACCACGGCTTCCTGAACCTGCTCGTGGCCACGGGGCGGTCGTTGTCCGGTGGCGACGTCCGCGAGGCGCTGGGCAGCACGGACGCCGAGGCACTGGCCAAGGAGGCCGGGGAGTTGACCGACGACGCGGCACACGCCGTGCGTGGTGTCTTCGCCTCCTATGGGTCCTGCTCGCTCTCGGAGCCGGTGGCCGACCTGGAAGAACTGGGGCTGCTGTGACCTGGGTACAGGACGAGGGGTTCACCGCTGACGCCCCGTTCGGGCCACAGACGCTGCCCTACGGCATCGTCGACGGGCAGCTAGCGGTCCGCGTGGGCAACCAGGCACTGCCGTTGCGTCCGATCGCGCACGAGTTCGGCGCGCTGGCCGACGTGGTCTCCGCCGACTCGTTGAACCCGTTGCTGGCCGCGGGGTGCCCGGCATGGACCGAGGTACGCGCGCGACTTACCGAGCTGACTACAGCCGCGTCAGCGCCAAAGGGGGCCGCGCTGGTCCCGATCGGCGACGCGGTGCTGCCGTTCACGGTCGCGGACTACGTGGACTTCTACTCGTCGAAGTACCACGCGGAGAACGCGGGCCGCATCTTCCGCCCGCACGACGAACCGCTGCTGCCCAACTGGCTCCACCTGCCGGTCGGGTATCACGGGCGTGCGGGCACGGTGGTGGTGTCCGGGACGCCGGTAGTGCGCCCCAACGGCCAGCGGCGCAGCAAGGACGGCCCGGTGTTCGGGCCGAGCCAGAAGCTGGACATCGAGGCCGAGGTCGGGTTCGTCTGCGGCGGCCCGGTCACCTCGCGCGTGCCGACGTCGGCCGCGGCGGACCACGTGTTCGGCGTCGTGCTGGTCAACGACTGGTCCGCGCGGGACATCCAGGGCTGGGAGGCGCAGCCGCTGGGCCCGTTCCTGGGCAAGTCGTTCGCCACGTCCATCTCGGCCTGGGTGACGCCGTTGGACGCGTTCTCCGCGGCACGTGTGCACACCCCTGCGCACAAGCTGCTGGACTACCTCGTCGAGGACGCGCCGTGGGGTCTGGACCTCACGCTGGAGGTCGACTGGAACGGGACCGTCGTGTCCCGGCCCAGGTTCGCCGACATGTACTACTCGTTCGCCCAGCAGCTAGCGCACATGACCGTCAACGGCGCGACTGTGCGCCCTGGCGACCTGTTCGCGTCCGGCACCGTCTCCGGGCCGAACCGCGAGCAGCTGGGCTGTTTCCTGGAGATGAGCTGGGGCGGCCGGGACAAGATCACCCTCGCCGGCGGCCAGCAGCGGACCTTCCTGGAGGACGACGACACAGTGCGGATCACGGCGACCGCGCCCGGTCCGGACGGTTCCGTCGTGGGTCTCGCCGAGGTCGCCGGCTCGGTATCCCCGGCCCTCCCGTGACCTCGACCGCCGGTGCGCACGGCAAGGAGAGTTCGCTCACGCTCGACCGGGGGCTGGCGCTGCTGCAGGCGGTCGCCGACTCGGAGTCCGAGGCGCCGACCATCAGCGACCTCGCCGCGGCCATCGGCGCCAGCCGGGCCGCGGTGTACCGGTTGCTCGTGCCGTTGCAGGCGCGCGGGCTGGTCCGCCGTGAGGGTTCACGTGTCCGGTTGGGACTGGGGTTACTGCGGTTGTCCGCACGGGTACTGCCGCAGCTCCGGCATGCCGCGTTGCCTGCTCTGCGTGAGCTGGCGGAGTCGATCGGTGCGACAGCACACCTGACGGTCGCCGACGGGGACGAGGCACAGGCTGTGGCTGTCGTCGAACCGTCGTGGACGGCGTATCACGTCGCCTACCGCGTCGGCACCCGTCATTCGCTGCGCAAGGGCGCCTCGGGCAAGGCGATCCTGCTGCCGTTCGACGGGCCCGAGTGGGTCGCGACCGCGGGTGAGCTGCAGGCCGGGGCGTACGGCATCGCGGCGCCGGTGCGCGGGGTCGCCGGGCTACGGGCGAGCGTGGGCGTGGTCACTTTTGAGCGTCTGCATGCGGAGGTTGTCGGGCCCCAAGTGGTCCGGACGGCCGCCGAGGTGGCCGCTGCGTTGCGGTGACCGCCGGGATCGCCGCCGCGGCCACCACCGTCAGCGTGATCCACAGCAGTGGCAGGCTCGCGTCCAGCAGGCCGGTGAGCAGCGCGGGGCCGACGGCTATGGCAACACCCCAGGAAAGCTGGAAAAGGGCGCTGGCGCGGCCCTGAGCGCCCGCAGGCGCCGCCTCCGCGGCCGCGGCCGTCGACAGTGGGCTGAAGATCGTCTCCCCGACCGCCATGACCGCGCTTGCCGCCACGATCACCGCTAGGGTGGCCGGTGTTGGCAGTGCGGTTGCCGCGGCCATCGCGGCGAACGACCCCGCGAACAGTGCGGCGCCGAGGCGCATGCCGCTGCTTCGCGGGTGTCGTTCCGCGACCCGCAACACCGGTTCCTGCATGACGACGTACACCGTCGTGCCGATGATCATGGCCGCGCCCGCGACCCACTGTGGCCCATGCAGCACGTCGATCACCACGATGGGCAGCACCGAGTACTTGCTGGTGCTCGCCAGGCAGAACAAGAGCTGCGTGGCACAGATGGCCACGTACCGCCGGTCCTTCAGCACGATGGACCAGCGCGCGGTCACCGTGGACTCACTACGGGGCAGCTTGGTGCCCCACAGCAACGCGCCACACACGCCTAGCACCCCAGCGATGACGTACGTGACGACGACGTACAGCGTGGGGTCACCGGTGTTCGGCATGACCGCGGTCAGTCCCGCACCCACCCCGAAGCCCGCGAACCTGCCGATGGACTGACGGCCCAGCAGCCTCTCCACGTCGCGTTTACCCGTACTCACCGCACGCGCGTAGGGCGCGTTGGCCGTCCAGAACAGCCGGTCGCCGACGCTGAGCACGACCGCGGTCAGCGCGGCCTGCCAGATGGTCGTGACCTGCGGGTAGTACGCGAACCCCAGCATCCGCACCACATTGGACGCCACCACGAGTGTGTTGGGGCCCACACGGTCCAGCAGCATGCCCACGGCGGGACCAACGGTCAGTCCCAGCAGGCCGCCGATGGTCTGCCCCAAGCCTGCCGTCGTCAACGGCAAATGCTGTGCGTGCACCAGGAACAGCAGCGTGAACGGCGGCCACAACCCGCTCGCGGCCGAATCGATCGTCGACGCGATGGCGAACCGCGTACGCACGTCACACCCCCCAGCAGGACCTAGGTCCCGGCAAGAGGGGACTCGCGGACGAAGCGAGCACCACCGGCCGGCCCTGACCATGTTTCTCGTGGACGTTCTCGACTTGGCACGATGGCAGTTCGGGATCACCACCGTCTACCACTTTCTGATGGTCCCGCTCACGATCGGGCTGGCGGTGCTGGTCGCCGGGATGCAGACCGCCTGGGTGCGCACCGGCAAGCAGAAGTACTTCGCGATGACGAAGTTCTGGGGCAAGTTGATGATGGTCAACTTCGCCATGGGCGTGGTCACCGGGATCGTGCAGGAGTTCCAGTTCGGCATGTCCTGGAGCAACTACTCGAAGTTCGTCGGGGACGCGTTCGGCGCGCCGCTGGCGATGGAGGGCCTGGTCGCGTTCTTCGTCGAGTCGACCTTCCTCGGCCTGTGGATCTTCGGCTGGGACCGGTTGCCCAAACGGGTGCACCTGGCCTGCGCATGGGCGTTCTCGCTGGCGACGATCGCCTCGGCGTACTTCATCCTGGCGGCCAACTCGTGGATGCAGCACCCGGTCGGGGTGTCCCTTGTGGACGGCAAGCCGCGGCTCAACTCGATCTGGGCGTTGCTGACCAACAACACCGCGTTGGCCGCGGTCCCGCACACGGTCGCCGGGTGTTTCGCGGTCGGCGGGGCCTTCCTGGTCGGCATCGCGGTGTGGCACCTGAGCAAGCGCAAGGAGAACAAGGACGTCTGGCGGGCGTCGCTCAAGCTCGGCGGTTGGGTCAGCATGGTGGCGTTCGCCGTGCTGGCGATCACCGGCGACATCCAGGGCAAGCTGATGTTCGAGCAGCAGCCGATGAAGATGGCGGCCTCCGAGGCGTTGTGCCACACCGAGCAGCCGGCCAGCTTCTCGATCCTGGCCTACGGCGACGTGACCCGGCCGGACTGCGAGAACGTCAAGTCGATCACCGTGCCCGCGCTGCTGTCCTTCCTGGCGCACAACGACTTCTCGTCCGAGGTCAAGGGCGTCAACGACCTCGTGACGCAGTACCAGGCCAAGTACGGCACCAACTACCCGGTCGACCCGGCGCTGGGCGAACTGTCCGGCCAGCCGATCGACTACGTGCCCAACCTGCCGGTCACCTACTGGGGCTTCCGGCTGATGATCGGCCTGGGCGCACTGTCCACATTGGCCGCCGCGGCCGCGTTGTGGCTGACCCGCAAGGGCCGGATGCCCGCCTCGAAGTGGTTCCGGTGGGGCGCGCTGGCCGGGATCGCCATGCCGTTCCTGGGCAACAGCGCGGGCTGGATCTTCACCGAGATGGGCCGACAGCCGTTCGTCGTGGCGCCCAACCCGAGCGGTGTGGACGGCGTGTGGATGTTCACCGCGCGTGGCGTGTCCGGGCTGACGGTCGGCGAAGTGCTCACCTCGTTGATCCTGCTCACGGTCACCTATGGCGCGCTCGCGGTGCTTGAGTTCTTCCTTATCCGGCGGTACGCCCGTGCGGGGGTATCGGGCGTGCTCCCGCCGGCGTCCCCTGACAAACAATCCGACGCCTTGGCGTTCGCGTACTAGGGAGGTGACAGCGTGGACTTGGCCATGGTCTGGTTCGTGATCATCGCGTTCTTCTGGCTCGGCTACCTGTTCCTCGAGGGCTTCGACTTCGGCGTGGGCATCCTGCTGCCGGTGCTCGGCCGGGACGAGACCGAACGCCGGGTCATGGTGAACACGATCGGCCCGGTGTGGGACGGCAACGAGGTGTGGCTGATCGTCGCGGTCGGCGCCACTTTCGCGGCGTTCCCAGCGTGGTACGCGACTTTGCTGAGTTCGGCGTTCCTGCCGCTGCTCGCGGTGCTGCTCGGGCTGATCGGGCGTGGGGTCGCGTTCGAGTACCGCGGCAAGGTCGACTCGGTGCGGTGGCGGCGGAACTGGGACCGCGTGATCGTCGCCGGATCTCTGCTGCCCGCTTTGGGCGTCGGCTTGTTGTTGTCGTGGAACGTGCTCGGGCTGCCGATCGACGCGTCGGGCAACCGGGTCGGGTCGCCGTTCGCGGCACTGCAATGGGAGACGCTGCTCGGGGCGCTGGCGATCGTCGGGTACTCGGTGGTGCATGGCGCTGTGTTCATCGCTTTGAAGACCATGGGCGACATCCGGGTGCGGGCCCGGACGCTGGCCCTGCGGATCGGGCCTTGGGCGTTGGCTCCGCTGCTGGGCCTGCTGCTGGTCGTTCAGCTGCGGTCCGGGTCTTCGTGGACCTGGGTCTCGCTGATCGTGGTCGTTGCCGCCGCGGGTCTCGCGTTGTTGCGGCTGGCTGCTTCCAGCGAGGGGCAAGCGTTTGCGTTGCTCGCGGTGACCATTGTCGGCGCCGTGGTGACTTTGTTCGGGGCGTTGTACCCGAACGTGTTGCCGTCCACTGTGGATCCGGCGTTCTCGTTGACCATCACCGACACCGCCTCGAACCCGTACACGTTGCGGGTGATGACCTGGGTCGGCGGGATCGGCGCACCCGCGGTCCTGGTGTATCAGGGCTGGACGTATTGGGTGTTCCGGAAACGGATCGGCACCACGCACATCCCGCCGGTGCACGTCCCATGAGCTCTCCCGGCCGGCTGACTCCCGCCCTTGTCCGGACCGGGAGAGGCCCGCTCGGCGCGTTGCCCTCGGGGGCGCGCCGAGCGTTGGCCCTCTGTTTCGTGCTCGCGTTCCTGTCTGCCGTGGCACTCGTCGCGCAGGCGTGGTCGTTGGCTTCTGTAGTCACTGGCCACGGTCTGCTGTGGGTCCTAGCGGCTGCCGTTGTCGCGCGTGCACTGCTGGGGTGGGCTACGCAGGTCGTCGCGGCTAGGGCTGCTGCTGGCGCGAAGGAGTCGCTGCGGGCTTCGGTGGTGGCGACGGCGGCCTCTCGCGGGCCTGAGTGGGTCGCCTCACAGGGCGCTACTTCGTTGACCGTCGTTGCCACCAAGGGGTTGGACGCGCTCGACGGGTACTTCACGACATACCTGCCAGCACTCGTCACCGCCGCCGTTGTGCCGGTGTCTGTTGGCGCTGCTGTGTTGTTCGCGGACTGGCCGTCGGCTGTAGTGCTGTTGGTGACCGTGCCGTTGGTGCCGGTGTTCGCGATCCTGATCGGACAGTGGACCGGCGACCGGGTGGCTCGCGCCGCCGACGCCACCACCCGCCTGTCCAGCCACTTGCTCGAACTGATCCGCGCTTTGCCTGTGCTGACTGCTTTTCGACGCGCGTCGGCGCAGGCTTCGGCCGTTCGCCGGGTCTCCGACCAGCACCGCAAGACCACGCTGTCGACGTTGCGCGCCGCCTTCGCCTCGGCCTTGGTGCTGGAGTTGCTGGCCACGCTTTCGGTTGCGGTGATCGCGGTGATCATCGGCGTCCGTTTGGTGTCCGGCGACCTGACCCTGACCATTGGCCTGTTCGTCCTGATCTTGGCCCCGGAGTGCTACTTCCCCCTTCGCGCCGCCGGGGCCGCCCACCACGCCAGCGAGGACGGCCTCGAAGCCGTCCGCCGCGTCCA
The DNA here is from genome assembly GCA_966244135.1 of uncultured Actinocrispum sp. GTDB lineage: Bacteria > Actinomycetota > Actinomycetes > Mycobacteriales > Pseudonocardiaceae > Kibdelosporangium. Next base: position 8,340 of record CBIMJO010000030.1, read on the forward strand.
GTCGCTCACCGCACCCACCTCGCCCTCCAACGGCATCGCCTTTGTCCCCGACGGGCCTGCTGCCGTGCGGGTTCGCGGGTTGCGGGTGGCGCGGCGGGACGGGTTCGCGCCGGATGGGGCTTCGTTCGAGGTCCACGACGGGGAGATCACTCGGCTGGAGTGGGCCAGCGGTGGCGGGAAGTCGAGCGTGATCGGGGTCCTGCTGGGGTTTGTTGAGCCTGCCGATGGTGTCGTCGAGGTTCGCGCGGGGGACGTCGACTGCTGGCGCCGGAAGGTGGCGTGGGTTCCGCAGCGGCCGGCTTTCGCTGGTGAGACGGTCGCGGACGAGCTGCGGCTGGCGGTGAGCGACCGGAACGTGCCGCCGAGCGTTGACGAGATGCGCGAGGTCGCCGCGCTCGCGGTCGCGGATCACCTGCTGGACCGGCGGATCATCGAACTGTCCACAGGGGAGCGTCAGCGGGTGGCGATCGCGCGGGCTCTCCTGCGGGTCCGGCGTGGTGCTCGCGTGCTGCTTCTCGACGAGCCGACCGCACACCTCGACGCGGCGACCGCGGGCCGCGTGATGGCCGCGATCTACCAGGCCGCCGACGACGGTGTGGCGGTTCTGCTCGCCACGCACCGCAAGGCCGAGGTGGCCGATACGGCACCTGTTCAGTCCACTGTGGAGGCTGTGGACACTTCCGTGGGGGAAGCGAGGGCCAAGCCGAGGCTGACCCGGAGGATGGTCGTGGGGGCCATCCTGGGGGCGGTCGCGCTGGCGAGTGGGGTGGCGCTGACCGCGACCTCGGCTTGGCTCATCGCCAAAGCGGCCACCCAGCCGCCGATCCTCACGTTGTCCGTGGCGATCGTCGGTGTGCGGGCGTTCGGCCTGGCCAGAGCCGGTCTCCGGTACGCGGAACGGCTCGTCACGCACGATGCCGCGTTCCGGGCGGCGACCGATCTGCGGGTCCGGCTGTGGGACCGGCTCGTCGCGCTGGGACCGGCGCGGACGGCTGGTCTCGCGCGCGGTGAGGGCCTGCGGAAACTCGTCGACGACGTGGACGCGGTGCGTGATCTGACGCCACGGGTGCTTGTGCCGCCGATCGTCGCGGCCGTGGTGTGCGTGCTCGCGGTGGCGATCTGTTCGGTCATCGACCCCATCGCGGGCTTGGTGCTGGCCGGGGCCGTGCTTGCCGGTGGGGTCGGTGCGCCGGTCGTGGCTTGGCTCTTGGACAAGCGGGCGACTCTGGCGCTGGCTTCGGGACGTCGTCAGGTCGCGGCAGGCGTCCTCGGGCTGCTGGAGGTCGCGCCGGAGCTCATCGTTTTCGGGGCTTATCAACAGAAGCAGGCCGATCTGGCGGCTACGGACGCCGCTTTGACCGCGCGGGCGCGTCGGCAGGCGTTCGGTGCGGGCGCCGCGACGGCGTTGATCACGCTCGCCACTGGGCTCGCTGCTGTTGTGGGTGCGGCGAGTGGAAACCCTGTGCTGGCTTTGGTTCCGCTGGCGCTGGCGGAGGCTTTGGCTTTGTTGCCGCCTGCTTTGCAGCACCGAGAGGCCCTGGTCGCGGCCTATTCGCGGGTGCAGGGATTGCTCTCGTCGGCTGTCCCGCCGGCCGAGCTTCCGGCGCGGAGTGCGGGCGTGAGCTTGAAGAACGTCGACGTGCGGTGGCCGGGTGCGGCGGCTCCGAGTCTGCGCGACGTGACCCTCGACATTCCGGCGGGTTCGCACGTGGCCGTCGTGGGGCCTTCCGGGGCCGGCAAGTCGACGCTTTTGGCGCTGCTGCTGGGGTTCCTGCCGCCGGAGCGCGGGATCGCACAGGTGCCGGAACGAGTCGCGTGGTGCCCGCAGGAGCCGCAGCTGGTGTCGACCACCATCCGGGAGAACCTCCGGCTCGGCGACCCTTCGGCGAGCGACTCCCGGCTCGCCTCGGCGCTGTGCGAGGCCGGTCTCGGGCACTGGACGGACCGGCTGGACGACCTCGTCGGCATGGTCTCCGGCGGTGAGGCGGACCGGTTGGCGCTGGCCAGGGCGTTGGTCGCGGCGCCGAACGCCGACCTGGTCGTGCTCGACGAACCCACCGCGCACCTCGACGTGCCGACCGCCACAGCGGTGCTGCACGGGCTCGCGACCCGGCTCAAAGGGCGGACGTTGGTGCACGTCACCCACCGTCCGGCCGAGGCGGCCGCCGCTGACCTGGTGATCCACGTGGACCAGGGACGGGTGGCATAGCCTGGTGCTCGTCATGGATCCGACCCTTGCCGCGCGGGCGCTGTCCGCGTCCACCGAGATCGCCACGGCTGCCCTGTCCGGTGACGACCCCGAGGCGGTGCTCAGCCGCGTGGTCGCCTGCGCCGCCGAACTCGCCGAGGCCGACCTCGGGCTGGTGATGGCCCGCGGCGACGACGGCAGGCTCACCATCGAAGCCGCGCACGGACACGCGGGCGGCGAGAACCCGGTCGGCCTGGTCCTGTCCACCCGCAGCTCCGCGGCCCGCGTGGCTCGCAGCGGCATCCCCATCGTCGTCGACGACGTCACCACCGACCCCCGGACATCGCCGTTCGTGCCCAAGGAACTCTGGGGCTTCGGGCCGTTCGCCGCGGCTCCCTTCGGCACACGCGAACGCCGTCTCGGCGCGCTGACCGTATACCGGCGTCGTGGCGGTTCGCCGTTCACCCCGGCGACCGTCGAGGTCCTCACCGCGTTCGCCGCCCAGGCGGGGCTCGTGCTCGTTCTGGCCGAGGGCTCCAACGCGCGCCAGCGGATCGCCGTGTTCGAGGAACGCGAACGCATCGCCCGCAACCTCCACGACGTGATCATCCAGCGCCTCTACGGCGCCGGCATGCAACTGGACCTCCTCGTCCGCCGCCCCACCAAACGCCTCGCCAAGGCCGACGCCACCCGCCTCGCCGAAGCCGTCGACGAACTCGACGCCACCATCGCCGACGTCCGCGCGACCGTCCGCGCCCTCCGCAGCCCCGACCCGACCTCACCGGCGGACCTGGCCGAATCGGTCCGCCAAGAGGTCGCCACCGCCGGTGAGCTGCTGGGCTTCCAGCCGGTGCTGGACATATCCGGCGACCCCACCCTCGTCCCCGCCGACGTCGCCGACCACGCCCGGGCAGCACTGCGGGAGGCACTGTCCAATGTGGTCAGACACTCGGGTGCGAGCCAGGTCCGCGTCCGCCTGCTGATCGACAAGAACCTCGAACTCGACGTCATCGACAACGGCTGCGGCATTCCCCCAGGCGTCACCCGCCGCGGCCTCAAGCACCTCGAGGAACGCGCCGAGGAAGCCGGCGGCCACTGCCACGTCCGATCCTCGGCCCGCACCGGCACCATGGTCACCTGGAAAGTCCCGCTCGCCCACCCATAAACCCCACCACTCACACCACCCACCTATCCACAGCCCACGCCGCTTCCCCTTGCGCCCCTTCCATTCCCGATAGACGGGCACAGGGGCCGCCCCCGGGAGTGGTGAGCAGGCGCAGGGCACTGATGGTGAGGGTGCGCAGGGTGTCTGCGATGACGACCGTCCCGGCTAGGTCCGGGACTTGGTCGAGCACCGGCGTGAATCAGGTGACTTCGCTGCCGGAACTGTCCTTCCACTGTGGGCAGCGGCTCGCACCGGTCCTGGCCCTAGGCAAGCGGGGAAGACACAACGGCAGGCACGGCTCTCTCACACGATCATGCGACCTCGACAATCAGATGATCAACCAGAGACTGTGCCTGCCTTATGTGGGTGACCGACTTTGACGGAGCCCTGGGAGTGGTGGGGGATGCCGACAGGGGCGTCCGCAGCCCGGCTCGGCCCGTTACACACCAGATCAGTAGATCGGCCACGTCGTTCTCCCCAGAGAGCGGCGTGGGAATGCTTTGTGGGTGGCGGGATTCGGGTTAATTTCGGGGGATGGGGCCTCGGAGGGCTGCGCGGCGGATCGTCGCGAAGGGAGCCGTGGTTGATCAGGTGGCGCTTGCACCGCTTGTGGTTGAGGTGGCTGAGCGGCGGTTGGGGGTGCCTGAGTTTATACCCTGTGTGGGGTTCGTGGTTTTCTTGGGGGTGGTGGGGGCAGGGTTGGGTGTTGGGGGTGTTGGGGGTGTTGTGGGGAGTGGGTGGGTGTTTGTGCCCGCGGCGGTTTTCCTTGCGGCTGCGTGGTTCTTCGCGGTGGTCGGCGATGTGGACAAGCGGCAGCGGGTGAAGGCCGAGAAGGCGTTGGCAGGCGCCCGGAGGGCGCTAGCGGGTTGAGCGGCGGGCCACCCAGGCCGCCGCTTGGGTCCGGCGTTCCATGCCGAGTTTGGCCAGCACCGAGGTCACGTAGTTCTTCACGGTCTTCTCCGCCAGGAACATCGTTTCCGCGATCTGGCGGTTCGTCAGGCCTTCGCCGATCAGCTCCAGCACCCGCCGTTCGCGGTCCGTGAGGGTGTTCAGCTCGTCGGAGTCCGCCGCTCGGCGCATCCGTTCCAGCACCCGGCCGGTGGTCACCGGGTCGAGCAGTGAGCGGCCCGCGGCGACCTCGTGCACCGCGGTCACCAGGTCCTGGCCGCGGACTTGTTTCAGCAGGTAACCCGAGGCGCCCGCCATGATCGCGCCGACCAGGGCCTCCTCGTCGTCGAACGCGGTCAGCACCAGGCACCGGGGGCCGTCGGGCAGCGCGCGCAGGGTCCGGCACAGCTCGACCCCGTTGCCGTCCGGCAACCGCACGTCCACGATCGCCACGTCCGGATGCGTCGCCGTCACCTGGGCGATGGCCTCGCCGACGCTGCCGGCCTCGGCCACCACCTCGATGTCGTCCTCGCCGTCCAGCAGGCCGCGCAGCCCGCGGCGGACGACCTCGTGATCGTCGACGAGCAGCAACCGGACCGCCATGGCCTAAAGCTTACGGAGCCGCACCCGGCCGACGTTGTGTTCCGCGTCCTTGCGGAGCACGAGCGTGGCCCGCGGCCGGGTCGGCAGGATGTTCTGCACCAGGTTGGGCTCGTTGATCGTGGTCCACAGCTGCATCGCCTCGCACCGGGCCTCCTCGTCGGTCAGCGAGGCGTAGTGGTGGAAGTGCGACTCGGGGTTGGCGAACGCGGTGTGCCGCAGGGTCAGGAACCGCTCGACGTACCAGCGGGCCACGTCCTCGGTGTGCGCGTCCACGAAGATCGAGAAGTCGAACAGGTCCGCCACCGCGAGCCGCGGCCCGGGCTGCAGCACGTTCAGGCCCTCGACGATCAGGATGTCCGGCTGCCGGACGATCTGCTCCTCACCGGGCACGATGTCGTACAGCAGGTGCGAGTAGACCGGCGCCCGCACCTCCGGCGCCCCGGCCTTCACCTCGGAGACGAACCGCAGCAGCGCCCGGCGGTCGTAGCTCTCCGGGAACCCCTTGCGGTGCATGATCCCGCGGCGCAGCAGTTCCGCCCGTGGCCACAGGAACCCGTCGGTGGTGACCAGGTCCACCTGCGGGTGGTCCGGCCAGCGCGCGAGCAGCGCCCGCAGCACCCGCGCGGTGGTCGACTTGCCGACCGCGACGCTGCCGGCCACGCCGATGATGAACGGCACCTTCTCCTTCTCGCCCAGGAAGGTGGCGGTGGCGTCGCTGAGTCTCTGCCGCGCCGCTACCTGGAGGTTGATCAACCGGGACAGCGGCAGGTAGACCTCGGCGACCTCACTCAGGTCGACCGGGTCGTTCAGACCGCGCAGCCGGGCCAGATCGCCGGCACTCAAGGGCAGCGGGGTCGACTTGCGGAGTTCTCGCCACTGGTCTCGATGCAGCTCAACGTACGGGGTCAGGTCTCGCACGCGCGCCATCGCGCCCACTCCTCGCCGAGGCAGGGAAAAACAACAGGTCAACGGTAGGTGCTGACTGGCAACCTTGCGCTGTGACGAACTACACGCTGCGCGCTCTTGTCCGCGCTGACCAGGACGTCGTACGCCAACTGGTGACCGAAAGCTGGGGTGCCCCAACGGTTGTCGTTGGACAGGCCCGGGTGGTGGACCCGGGCACGCTGCCGGGCCTGGTTGCCGAAGATCACGGTGTGATTGTCGGCTTGCTCACCTATGAGATCACCGGGACTTCGGCGGAGATCGTCACGCTGAACGCCTTCCGCGCGGGCAGCGGCATCGGCGGCACGCTGATGAGAAGGGCCGAAGAGGTCCTGCGCGCCCAGGGCATCACGCGCATCTTCCTGATGACCACCAACGACAACACCGACGGCCTGCGGTTCTACCAACGCCTCGGCTACCGGCTCACACAGTTGCGGGTGAACGCCATCGAGGCGTCACGCAAGGTCAAACCCGAGATCCCGCTAACCGGCAACCATGGCATCCCGATCCGCGACGAACTCGAGCTGGAACTAACCCTCTGAGATCGCGCCGTCCACGGTCAGCCCGTACTTGAGCAGCTGCTCGGCCTGCGGCATGGCGCCCAGATAGGCCAGCTCCGCCAGCTGACGCCCGCACGGGCGGTCGCCACGAGCGCCGCGTTCACGCAGTTCGGCGAACTGCCTGCGCTCGGCGAGCAGCTCTGCGCCGAGCACCCCGATATCCCGCTGGCCCTCGGCGAACTCCCGCATCAGGTCCAGCGCCTCGGCGGAACGGCCGTCCTTCCGCAACTCGATGACGAGGAACTGCTGCGCCAGCTCGTTACCGGTCCGCGCGAGCCGCCGCAGCTGGTCCAGTTTGCCCAGGTCCGCGAGCTTCCCGACGAACCAAGACCGTGATCCAGGCCGGGCGTCCCGCAGCATGCTCAGCACTTGCGCCCAGTCACCCTGGTCTGCCAGGAGATCCAGCAGCTGCTCCTCGGCCGCAGCGAAAAGCCAATGTTCGCCGAACGTACCCGGCGTGGTCAGCGTACGCAGCATCCTCATCGCCTCGTCGATCTGGCCATCAGCCCGCATCGACCGGACGAGGTGCGCGAACTGTGCATTGCGACTGCCGAGCGGGGAACTGTGCCGGGTCAGGATCAAGTCGGCGGCGCGGCTCGCCTTGCCGTGTGCGACCAGCGCCTCCACCAGTTCCTCGCTCGGCAGGTAGTCGGCGTCCTTGACCACTTGCGCCTCGTAGTGCTCCATGGCCTCGGTCACCTCGCCCTTGGCCAGCAGCGCGGTCATCAGCGCATCGAGCGCCCGAGCCGGATCCAGTTCGGCGAGTTCACGCAACCGGTCGAGCCGTCCGCCGCCCGCCAGCCGCCGGGCGAGCCACCGGTTGCGCCAGTCGTGCCCGCCATGGCGCGCCATGCTGAGCGCCTCTGCCCACTGTCCGGTGTCTGCGAGCTGGTCGGCCAGTCGCTCGGCCGCGTGCGAATCGCCCGCTTCCGCCCGTTCGCGCAGTTCATCGACGCGCTGAAGCTTCACCAGGACGCCGGCCAGATGGATCGCTGGGGCCTCGCCGTCGAACTTGCGCCCAGCCAGGTATCGGAGCGCTTGGAGACCCTCCTCCACCGCTCCGTGGTCGAGGAACATGTCGACGATTTCCATGTCCGTCGGGTGCGCCTGGCTTCGCTCGACAGTGCTCATGTAGAGCCGCAGGGCCTCGTCCGGGCGGTCCTTCGCCAGCAGCAGCCGGACCATGGTCTCGCGCGCGTGGTACAGGAAGCCCGGGTGCTCCTCTTCGATGGCGATCGCCGCGTCGATGCGCCCGTAAGCGACGAGCAACTCGGCCACCAGCCTGCGCTGCTCCCCCGAAACCCGCTGCAGCAGCACATCCGCGTATCGGTAGAGCAGCCGCGGATAGGCGACGTTCATCAGCCGGACGAGGTCATCGCCGTCCGTTGTGTGTTCAGTGAGCGCCTCCCACAGAGACTGCGGGGCGGGGAACCGGTTTCGGGTGACCTGACCGTGTTGGTCCAGGTAGTCGTGCAGGTCGTAGCCATCGGGCGGCCCCGCGCCACGTTGCGTCCGCCGGGCGGTCAACGCGGTGATCCCGTACACCGGGTCCTTCGCCGCCTGAGCGAGCCCTTGGGCGAACCAGTCCGGCGGTGGGTCGGTGCGGTCTTCGTCGCTGAGATACCCGGGGGCCGCGTCCGCCAGCAAGGCTGCGGGGAGCAGGGAGCGGAAGCCGAGGCGGCGGGCGTCAATGGCGGCGCTGATGATCGCGGTGGCGTAGCGGTCCGCGGGGCGGTCGGGATGTTCGTAGCGTTCGACCAGGGCTGGACCGCCGGCGAGGGTCTGGATGACGTGGCCGTCCTTGGCGATCGCGGCCGCGGCCAGGCGGGGGTCGATGTCCGAGTCGGTCCGGACCTGGGACAGCTGGTCTGCTGTGAAGCGTTCGGCAACGCGGACCCGTTTGGCGCTGTGCTCCAGCAGGGCGCGGGTGTGGGGGTTCTCGACTGCCGTGAGGTTGGCCCAGTACTGCGGCCACAACGTGCCCAGCACGACGATCGGACCCGGTACCGAGCCGTCCAGTACCGCACGCAGCCAGGCCGCCACCGCGTCGCCGCTGGGGCCGGACAGGTGGTTCTGGGTCTCGTTGAGCCACAGCACGGTCCGGGACTTGATGCGGTCGTGCTGGACCAGGCCGAGCAGGGTGTCCGAGGTTCGGGGGTAGAGCAGCGGCCAGTCGCTGAGGTGGGCGGCGACGGCTTCGTAGAGGGCGCGAGTCTTGCCCGTCGAGGAACCGCCGGTCAGGACCACGAGCACACTGCGCTGGGGATCCGCGAGATGCCGGGCGAGTTCGTCGTCGTGGTCGCGGCGGAGGTAGCCGGGCAGTTCCGGCAGCTGGGCGTCGGCCGGTGTGGTGATCGCTCGGTGCACATCGAGGTCGAACGGGTTCCACTCGCCGATCGGACGGGCGACTATCGCCGGGTCGGGCCGGGCCGGAGCCTGGTGGACATGCATGACCCCGGCCTGCAGAACACTGCGGGCCACACCGGACATCTCGTTGCGGATCCGGTCGGTCACCGGGTGGCGAACACCTCGTCCCAGGCGGCCATCACCTGGCGGGCACACGTCTCGGGCGCGACGCCGCCGGTGCCGGTGCCCAGCCCGGGTAAGCCGATCGACCGGACGACCTCGCGGATCGGCACGCCCTCGTCGAGTAAGCCGGACTGCCAGAGCCGGAACACGCCGCGCGCCGCGAGGTAGGGGTGCACGGAGTCGTGGGGGAGTGTCTCGCCGGGCTGGCGCATGGTCGGCGCGCTGATCAGCCAGGCCGGCATCGGCACACCGGTCGGCACGATCAGCGCCTCGCCGACGGGCAGCTCACCGCCGTGGAACGCCAGCACGCCGCTGCGCACGGTCTGCTCGATGTTGGGGAACACCTCCGCGTAGACCGCGTCGATCCCGCCGCGCATCCAGCCGAACGAGTTGGCCGGGCTGACCACCGCCTGCACTGGGACGTCGAGCACGGACCCTTGGTGCACCCGTACCCCGGAACGTCCCTCCGCCGCCGCTGCCCAGGCCCGCGCCAGAGGTTGTTCAACGGCGCAAAGCACCAACTCCAGCGGATACGTGCCCGACACGCTTGTCGTACTGGCCTCCGATTCGGCGGTCACAGTCCCAGCATGTCAGGCCCGGCGCGGGACGAAAACCACCATCAGGGGTCAACCACTTACCCCGTATTGTGGTCCGGTGACACGTATCGCCTACTTCGGACCGCAGGGCACCTTCACCGAGCAGGCGGCCCGGACCTTCGGGGAGGCCGAGTTCATCCCGGTCGAGACGGTGCCCCAGGTGCTGGCCGCGGTCCGGGCGGGCGAGGCCGACTACGGCTGTGTGCCGGTGGAGAACTCCGTGGGCGGCGCCGTCACGGCCACGATGGACGCGCTCGCCGAGGACTCGCCGCTGATCGCGATCGGCGAGGTGCTCCTGCCGGTGCGGTTCTCCATCCTGGTCCGGCCGGGCACCCAGGCCGAGGACATCAAGACCATCGCGTCGTTCCCGCACGGCCTGACCCAGGTGCGGCAGTGGACCGCGGAGAACCTGCCGAACGCGCGCGAGGTCGTCACCACGTCGACGGCCGCCGCGGCCGCGCAGGTGTACGACGGCGAATACGACGCTGCTGTGTCCGCTCCAGTGGCTGCTTTGCAC
>CBIMJO010000031.1:0-18226 GCA_966244135.1 uncultured Actinocrispum sp.
CGCGTGGAGCCGTTCACCGAGGTCGAACAGGCCGAGCTGACCGCGTTCGTGAAACAGGTACCCGGCCCGATGGCGGACATCGGCTGCGGACCAGGCGTGACCACCGCCTACCTGCACCAGCAGGGCGCCGACGTGTTCGGCATCGACCTGTCCCCCGGCATGCTCGCCGTCGCCCGCGAGACCCACCCGGAGATCCGGTTCGACGAGGGCTCGATGTTCGCCCTGGACCTGCCCGGCTCCGCCCTGGCCGGGATCGTGTCCTGGTACTCGATCGTCAACCTCCCGCCCGAGTCCCTGCCCGCCGCCTTCGCCGAGTTCCGCCGCGTCCTGGCCCCCGGCGGGCTGCTGCTGCTCGCGTTCCGCTTCGGCCAGAACGAGATCCAGCACTACGACTCGGGCTATGGCATCGAGGACATTTCCCTCGACTTCCACCGGCACGCGGTCGATGAAGTACAGGACAAGCTGGCGAAAGCCGGGTTCTCACTGGTCTCGCAGCGGCTCAAGGGACCGGACGAGACCCAGTCGCAGCCGCACCCGCAGGCGATATTGGTCTCTACGGCTATCTAGCACAAAGGCTAGATATCGGTAGAGGACGCTACGACGAACTAGGGCAGGCGGAGTGAGCAGGTACTGGTTGCGTCCGGCGATCGGGACGGGTGGCGGCCTGGCGGCTTTCACCGGCCTTACGTTTCTGGTGCAAGGGGTGCTGGCGTCCGGCGGCGACTCGGTCGCGGCCCGGGCGCCGGAGTTCTGGCTGTGGTCGGCGCTGATCGCGGCCTCGGCAGTGCTGTATGTGTTGATCTTCCTGCACGCGTTGCCGGAAGCGCGTTGGCGCGCGCACGCCGGTGTCGCCTCGTGGAAGCCGCTCATTTGGTACGTGGTGTTCGGCGTTGCGCTGGTGGCGTTCCTTTGGATACGCGGTGGCGGAGTCGCGGACTTGCGCCCGGACACGGCCTTGCCGCTCTCCCGCGTGCTGATCCTCATCGGCTTGGTCGCGATCGGCCCGGCGGTGATGGGCGTCTGGCTCACCTACGCGAGGCTGCGGCGGATCTCGGCTTTGCTGGCCGACAACGCCACCGAGTCACGGCAGGCGGATGCGGTGCTCGGCGACTTGCTCGACTGCCGCAGGGCCATCGGGGTCTGCCTGGCGATGATGGCCACGGTCGTGACCACGGCTGTCGTCGACGCGGGCGCATAGCGCAAGGCCTTCCTCGCCACTGGCACCGCCCCGGCGGTCTTCCGGCCGGAAGCGGTGCTGCTGTACGGCGCGTTCTTCACCGTGATCTCAATGGCCTTGTACATCCCGGTCTTCGTCGCCTGGCGCACTCGCTGCCGGAGCTTCGTGGACAGGATCTACCCGCTGCCCGCCGACGCGCGCCCGGCCGAGGACTGGACGTCCGGGCGGGCGCGTCTCGGCCAGTTGCTCGGCATCGAGCAGACCGTCGCGAAGAACCTGACCGCCGCCTTCGGCCTGCTCTCCCCGCTGGCCACCAGCGTGCTGAGCGTGGTCATCACCAGCCCGAAGTAGCTACTTCTCCAGGATCGCGGTCACGCCTTGGCCGCCGGCCGCGCAGATGGAGATGAGGCCGCGACCGGAGCCCTTCTCATTGAGCAGCTTGGCCAGGGTGGCCACGATCCGCCCGCCGGTGGCGGCGAACGGGTGGCCGGCGGCCAGGGAGGAGCCGTTGACGTTGAGCTTGTCGCGGTCGATGGTGCCCAGGGGTTCGTCGAGGCCGAGGCGTTCCTTGGCGAACTCGGGGTCCTCCCAGGCCTTCAAGGTGGCCAGGACCTGGGACGCGAACGCCTCGTGGATCTCGTAGAAGTCGAAGTCCTGCAAGGTGATCCCGGCTCGGGCCAGCATCCGCGGCACGGCGTAGGCGGGGGCCATCAGCAGGCCTTCGCCGCCGTGCACGTAGTCGACGGCGGCGGTCTCCGTGAACGTCAGGTACGCCAGCACCGGCAGCCGATGCGCCTTCGCCCACTGGTCGGTGGCCAGCAGAACCGTTGAGGCGCCGTCGGTCAGCGGAGTCGAGTTGCCCGCGGTCATCGTGCCTTCGGCGCCGCCGAACACCAGCTTGAGCTTGGCGAGCTTCTCGAGCGACGAGTCCGCGCGCAGGTTCTGGTCGCGGGACAGTCCCAAGTAGGACGTCACGAGGTCGTCGAAGAAGCCGCGGTCGTAGGCGGCGGCGAGGTTGTGGTGGCTGCGAACGGCCAATTCGTCCTGGTCCGCGCGCTCGATGCCCCACTCCTTGGCGGTGATCGCGGCGTGCTCCCCCATCGAGAGGCCCGTGCGCGGCTCGGAGTTGCGGGGGATGTCCGGGATGATGTGGCCCGGCCGGAGCTTCGTGAGCAGCCGCAGCCGTCCGCCGATGCTCTTGGTCCGGTTGAGCTGCAACAGGATCGCGCGCAGGTCCTCGTGCACGCCGATCGGCGCGTCGCTCGTGGTGTCCACGCCGCCGGCGATCCCGGCGTCGATCTGGCCCAACGCGATCTTGTTCGCCACCTGGATGACGGCCTGCAGACCCGTGCCGCACGCCTGCTGGATGTCGTAGGCGGGCGTTTCCGCGGACAGACGGCTGCCCAGCACGGACTCGCGGGCCAGGTTGAAGTCGCGGGAGTGCTTGAGCACCGCCCCGGCGGCGACCTCGCCGAGCCGCTCGCCCTGCAGCGCGAACCGGCTGACCAGTCCGTCCAGCGCGGCGGTGAACATGTCCTGGTTGGAGGCGGTCGCGTAGGACCCGTTCGAGCGGGCGAACGGGATGCGGTTCCCGCCGATGATCGCGACGCGCTTGAGGCCTCTGGGTGCCATCTTCGCCCTCCAGGTATCGGGGTCGTACTGGCCATTCTAACCTACTGGCAAGTAGTATTACCGCGAGTAGGGAGGCGTCCGATGACCGATCGCTATCAGCGGTTCACCCGGTCGGGGCCGGGGAAGTTCCTGGTCAACCGGTTGGGCCTGCCCAATCCGGAACCGTTGCGCCGCCATGATCCCGGCCGGCCGCCACTGCCCGGAAGCGCTGTTGTCGGTGCGGCCAAAGGCGGCCGGCTGGAGGAGTCCGTGCGGACAATCCTCGGCCCGGCAGGCGTCGAGATCGACGACAACGCCGAACGTCCCGGCGCGCTCGTGTTCGACGCGACCGGGATCGACAGCGTCGACCGGCTGCGCGAGCTTTACGACTTCTTCCACCCGCGGATCCGGAACATCGCCGCGTCCGGCCGGGTCGTCGTCCTGGGCACGACCCCGGACGGCAGCAAGGACACGATCGCCCAGCGTGCGCTGGAAGGGTTCACCCGATCAGTGGGCAAGGAACTCAAGCAGGGCGCGACCGCCCAGCTCGTCTACGTCGCCCCTGGTGCTGAGGACGGCATCGAGTCGACCCTGCGATTCCTGCTGTCCGCCAAGTCCGCGTACGTCGACGCCCAGGTGATCCGGATCGGGCCCGGCGAGGTCACCCGCCCGGAGAACTGGCTGACCCCGCTCGACGGCAAGGTCGCCCTGGTCACCGGCGGGTCCCGGGGCATCGGCGCCTCGATCGCCGACGTCCTCGCCCGCGACGGCGCGCACGTCGTCGTGCTGGACATCCCCGCTCAGGGCGGTGACCTTTCCGAGGTCGCGAACCGGGTCCGCGGCTCGTCGCTGCAACTGGACATCACCGCACCCGAGGCGCCCGCGAAGCTGGTCGAGTACTTCAAGGAACGCCACGGCGGCGTCGACATCGTCGTGCACAACGCGGGCATCACCAGGGACAAGACCCTGGCCAAGATGACCGAGGCGCAGTGGGACTCGGTGCTCTCGGTGAACCTGGCCAGCGCCCTGCGCATCAACGACGCCCTGCTGGACGGGACGCTCCGGCGCAACGGCCGGATCATCGGCGTCTCCTCGATCGGCGGCATCGCCGGCAACGTCGGCCAGACCAACTACGGCGCCTCCAAGGCCGGCGTGATCGGCATGGTCAACGCCTATGCCCCGCTGCTGGCCGAACAGGGCGGGACGATCAACGCGGTCGCGCCCGGGTTCATCGAGACCAAGATGACCGCGGCCATGCCGCTCGTCATCCGTGAGGTGGGCCGCCGGATGAACAGCATGTCGCAGGGCGGCCTGCCCGTCGATGTCGCCGAGACCATCGCCTGGTACGCCAACCCGGCGTCCGGACCGGTCAACGGCAACGTGGTCCGCGTGTGCGGCCAGAGCCTGCTGGGAGCCTGACATGCCGACCGTCCACACGCGAGAGCTGTCGGCCACGCCGAACCTGACCATGTTGTTCGGCAAGGCCGTGCTCACCGGGTTCACCCGGCACGGCTCATCCCTTCCGTCCACTGTGTACAGTCGAGACCTGGTCGTCGACCCGGCTCATCTGGCCGCGTACAACAAGGTCTGCGGGTTCCGGCTGACCGACGAGCTGCCGGTCACCTACCCGCACATCCTGGGATTTCCCTTGCAGGTCAAGCTGATGACCGACGGGGACTTCCCGTTCCCGCTGGTCGGCTCGGTGCACCTGGCGAACCGGATCACCCAGCACCGCCCGGTGCGCGCGGACGAGGCCCTGTCGCTCAAGGTGCATGTGGACAACCTGCGGGACCACGCCAAGGGCAAGCAGTTCGACATGGTCACCGAGGTCACTGTGGACAGCGAGGTCGTCTGGGACAGCGTGAGCACGTACCTGCGCCGCGGCGGTGGAACCGGTGGCAGCGGCGAGAAGGAGATCGTGGTCCGGCAGCCGCGGGCGGTGTGGCGGGTGCCCGAGGACATCGGCCGCCGCTATGCCGAGGTCTCCGGCGACCGCAACCCGATCCACACGCACGCGCTGACCGCGAAGCTGTTCGGGTTCCCGCGGGCGATCGCGCACGGCATGTGGACGAAGGCCCGCTGCCTGGCCGCGTTCGAAGGGCGCCTGCCGGACGCGTACACCGTGGACGTCCGGTTCAAACTGCCTGTGCTGCTGCCGGCCAAGGTCGGGTTCGTCGCGACCCAGCAGGACGGCTGGCAGTTCGAGCTGTTCGACGCCCGCCGCGGCAAGCCGCATCTATCCGGCGTGATCAGCTGACGGAGTCCAGGTCGTTCCCTCGACCAGGTCGCCGAAGCCCATCCAGACCAGGTTCATCAGCCAGGACGCGACCACCCGGGTCGGGATCTCCGGGTGGTCCAGCCACCAGTCGGCGAGCGACTCGCCCGCGCCGACCAGGGCCGCGGCCATCGCCTCGGTGCTGGTCGTGTGGTGTTCGTCCATGCCTTTGCGGGTCGCGCCGCGCACGAGCAGCGCGTCGACCAAGGCGATCGCCCGCGAGCGCATCGCCATGAGTTCCTCGCTGAACGGCCCGGCCTGGGCGATGGCCTGCCGGTGCAGCACCCGCCAGCTGGCCTTGTTGGCCGCCACGAACTCGAAGAACGACTGCAGCCCCATCCACAGCTGCATGTCCGGTTCGAGATCCGCGCTCACCCCGCCGACGATGGCCTCCATCAGCAGGTTCGCCTCCCGCCGGATGCACGCGGCGAACAGGTCCTCTTTGGACCCGAGGTACGCGTAGATCATCGGCTTGGACACGCCGGCCACTTCGGACACCTCGTCCATCGCCGCGTTGTGATAGCCGTGCTCGGAGAACACCTGCACAGCGGCATCGAGGATCTGCTTCTCGCGCACCTCGCGCGGCAGCCGTTTCACCCGCCGGTCATCCACGCTCAAGCCCACCTCCGAGGGGTCTCGGTTGTCATGGTAACTACTCGAACGTATTCTTACTCCGGAGTAGGTAAGAGGAGGTGTGATGCCTGACCTCAGTGCCGAGGCCATCGGCCGGATGTCGCCCGGTGAGCTGGTCACCCTCGTGGAGAACCTCGACCCCCAGGACACCGCGCTGCCGGACGTGGACATCGACGCCATCGCGCGCCTGATCGACCCGGCCAAGCTGCAGGGGGACGAGTTCGTCCGGCTGATCGCGGGTATGCAGCGGCTGACCGGTGCCAGCGTGGACGTGACCAAGATGGGGCCGCAAACGTTCGCGCGGATGATCGACCGGGCCAGCAAGGACCAGCTGGAACAGGTCCTCATGCACCCCGAGCTGCGGGACCTGATCCTCGGCGAGATCTTCCGCCGGATGCAGGCGCACCTGCGTGCCGAGAAGGCCGCCAAGGTGGACGCCGTCGTGCACTGGCGGTTCTCCGGCGGCGCCGGCGACGAGGGCTTCGACCGCTACGAGACGATCATCTCCGGCGGCACCTGCACCGTGAACCGGGCCATGACGGGCGACGCAAGGGTCACCATCACCATGCCCCCGCAGGACTTCCTGCGGCTGATCACCACCACCGCCTCGGCACCCGTGCTGTTCATGACCGGCAAGCTGAAGATCCGCGGCGACCTGGCCTTCGCCGCCGGCATGCTCGGCCTGTTCGACCTGCCGAAGCCCTGATGGTGTTCCGCCGCTCGCGCCCGGGCGCCGACCCCGGGGTCTTCGACGCGTTCGCCCGGTCGATCGACATGACCAAGCTCGAGCCGGAGCAGTTCGTCCGGCTGATCGAGACCATGGACATGCTCGGCAAGGCCGGGACCGGTGTGGAGCTGTCCGCGTTGAGCACGCCGACGTTCGTGTCGATCATCGCGCAGGCCTCCTCGCCGCAGCTGGACGCGTTGATGGAGCACGCCGGCCTGCGCACGGTGGTGCTGAACGAGATCTTCGCGCGGATGTCCCAGCACCTGCACGCCGACAAGGTCGCCGGGCTGAACGCGGTGCTGCACTGGCGGTTCACCGGCGGCTACGAGAACGGCGGGTTCGACCGGTTCCAGACGGTGATCGAGAACGGGACCTGTGTCTCCGGGATCGTGCAGGACCGCGACCCGAGGGCCACGGTCACGGTGGCGCCGACCGACTTCCTGCGGGTCAGCACCGGGATCTCGTCAGCGCCGCTGCTGTTCATCCGCGGCCGGGTCAAGGTGAAGGGCGACATCCCGTTCGCCGCCGGCTTCGCGAACTACTTCGACATCCCGCAGCCCTGACTTCAGGATCCTCACGGCCTCGGTGATGGCCGTGTCGGCGAGGTTGCCGTAGCCGAGGACGAGCGCGGGGTCGCCGGGGGCGCTGCGGTAGGTGTCGAGGTCGACCAGTTTCAGGCCGCGGCGTTCGGCGAACCGGATCAGCATCTTCGTGCTGGTGCCCGGTTCCACGTGAAGCAACAGGTGCAGCCCCGCGGCCGCGCCGGAGATCCTGGCGTCCCCCAACGCCTTCAGCAACGCGTCCCGCCTGGCCCGGTAGTGCAGCCGGGTCTTGCGCAGGTGCCGGTCGTAGGCGCCTTCCTCGATCAGCTTGGCCATGGCCAGCTGGTCGAGCACTGGCGGCGCGGTGCCCTGGACCTTGTCCCGCCACTGTGGCGGGACGACACACCAGCCGATGCCCAAGGCCGGGCTGAGCGTCTTGCTCACCGAACCGAGCAGTACCACTCGGTGCGGGTCCATGCCCTGCAGGGTCCCGATCGGCTTGCGGTCGTAGCGGAACTCGGCGTCGTAGTCGTCCTCGAGGACCAGCCCGTCGGCTTCCCGGGCCCACGCCAGCAACTCCCCTCTTCGCCCGGCGGAAAGCACGACACCGGAAGGGAACTGGTGGGCGGGCGTCACGATCACCGCGTGAACCCCGCCCGGGATGTCCTTGACCCGCAGGCCTTCCTCGTCCACCGCGACCGGGACGACCTCCAGGCCCGCGCGTTCCGCCGCTCGCCAGACGCGTGTCCAGCCCGGTTCCTCCACGGCGATCTGGGTGAATCCGGCCTCGTGCAACGCCCGGCAGACCATGAACACGCCGTCGGTCACGCCTCCGGTGATCAGGACGTCGTCGGTCGCCGCGCCGCGGACTCGCCGCAGGTAACCGGCCAGGATCGCCCGCAGCTTCGGATGCCCGCCGGCTGGGGGCACCCCGAGTTCGGTGTGCGGGACGACGGCCAGGACATCGCGGATCGCGTCCACCCAGCGCTTCCGCGGGAACGCCCGCAGGTCCGGCAGACCCGGGGCGAGGTCGTAGCGCGGAGCCTTCTTCGCCGGGGCGGGCGGCTTGGTCTCGTCCTGGCTGCCCGACCAGCGCACTCTCGTCGCCGACCCGGTTCGCGCGACCAGGTAGCCCTCGGCCACGAGCTGCGCGTAGGCCTGCGTGACCACCCATCGCGAGCAGCTGAGGTCTTCGGCCAGTTTCCGGCTCGGTGGCAGGGCGCTCCCCTGAGCGAGGACGCCGCTGCGGATCGCCGTGCGCAGGGCGCCCACCAGCGGATCCGCACCCGGGCCGGACACGTCCAGCAGGACGTCCCAGCTGGAGTTGGTCTGTACTCCAGGCATGAAATTGGATGGTACTGGCAGACCGATTGTTCCTAGGCTGGGCGTATGCGGAGAATCGAACTGGCGCAGACCGGCCAGGTGGTCAGTCAGGTGGCGCTTGGATGCATGGTGTTCGGCACGCTCACCGATGAGCGGACCTCGTTCCGGATCCTCGACTCGTTCCTCGAGGACGGCGGCGACTTCCTGGACACCGCGAACTGCTACGCCTGGTGGACCTCGCCCGAGGCCACCGGCGACGAGAGCGAGGAGCTACTGGGCCGGTATCTCACCGGCAAGCGGCACCGGGTCTTCCTGGCCACGAAGTGCGCCGCCCGTGTCACGGACACCGCAGGTGCACGGGCCGCCGGGTCCTGGCCCGAGCGCGAGGGTTTCTATGAGGGCGCCGCCGCGGGCACGGTCCGCCAGGCGGTCGAGGACAGCCTCCGCCGGTTGCGGACGGACTATGTGGACCTGCTGTACATCCACGTCGACCTGCTGCACACCCCCGTAGAAGAGACTTTGCAGGCGCTGGACGAGATCGTGCGCTCGGGCAAGGTCCGCTACATCGGCTGGAGCAACACCCGGTCCTGGCGGCTGGAACGCATCCGCGCCACCGCCGAGCAGAACGGCTGGGCCAAACCCATTGCGTTGCAACAACAACACTCTTACCTTAGGCCCAACTCGGCCGCCGACCTCGGCGGCAAGGTCGGCCCCGAGATGCTCGACTTCCTCAACCACCACAAGGACATCGCGCTGGTGCCGTACTCGCCGATCCTGCGTGGCCTCTACGAGTTCCCCGAACGCCTGAACACCCCCGACTGGCAGGACTACGCGGGCCCGGACTCCGACGAGCGACTGGCCAAGGTCGCGAAGGTGGCGCAGGAGCTGGGCGTCACCAACAGCCAGGTCGTGCTCGCCTGGTTGCTGCACCAGGGCACGTTCCCGATCGTCGGCCCGCGCACCTGGGACCACTGGGCCGCTTACCGTCCCGCCTTCGACCTGGAGCTGACCCCGGAGCAGCTGGCTTTGCTCGGATAGATTTCCCTTGTGTGGGACGAAACGTTGTTCGCGGGGACGGCAAGCCATTACAGCGTCGGCCGTCGGCGTCGACCCAGACCCGGGCATGATCGCGGAAGCCCGGCACCGGTACCCCGCGATCGAGTGGCGGCAGCTGCGCGCCGAGGACCTGCCCGCCGGCCTGGGTGTGTTCCGGGTGGCTTCCTTCGCGCAGTCGTTTCACTGGATGGACCAGGCCCTGGTCGCGGACCGCGTACGCGGGATGCTCGGCCCGGATGGAGCCTGGGTCCATGTCGGTGGCACCACCCATCGCGGCGACGCTGTCGAGCATGCGCTCCCGGCGCCGCTGTGGGACCGGATCAACGATCTGGTCGCTCGCTACCTCGGCCCGGTTCGCCGGGCCGGGCAGGGAGTGTTGCCCCAGGGCACTCGTGGCGGCGAGGAAACCGTTATGCGGCAGGCGGGTTTCGCCGGTCCGAGCCGGATCGTCCTGGATGACGGGCGGGTCGCCGAGCGGAGTGCCGACGAGATCGTCTCGGCGGTGTTCTCGTTGTCCAGCTCCGCACCGCACCTGTTCGGCGACCGGCTCGGCGCTTTCGAGCCCGACCTGCGGGAGTTGTTGGCGGATGGGCGGTTCGCGGAACGGCGGAACGCGATCGAGGTCGTGATCTGGCGACTTTGAGTCACAGCAAGGCTTTTGCCTCGGCGAGCAGCTCGGCCTGAGTCTGCCAGCTGGTGCCGATCGCGACGACGGAGACGTGTTCGGCGCCGGCCTCGACGTACTCGTGGATCTGGTCGGCGACCTGGGTGGGTGCGCCGTGCAGGACGATCCTGGCGGCTTGGTCGAGGGGCATGCTGTAGTTCTTGTTCAGCATGTGCGCGACCGCATCCGGTGTGCCGCCAAGGGATCCGAACAGCTGCACACCGCCCATCGGGGTCTTGCGGCCGAATCCCGCGGACAGTTCGGTGATGTCGTTGAGGCCGTCGGCGTACTGGCTGGGGGTCAGCATCGCCGGGTACCAGCCGTCACCGAACTCCGCGGCCCGGCGGCGGGCCCGCTGCGAGGCACCGGCGATCCAGATCGGTGGAGTCGGCGCCGGTGGCGTGAGGCGGATGACCACGCCAGTGTCCGGCGTGCGGGTGGCGTGGCCTTCCAGCAGCGACGGCAGGACTTTCAGCAGTTCGTCGGTGCGGCGGCCGCGGTTGCGCAGCGGGACACCGGCCGCCGCCCACTCGTCCGGCCATTCCCCGCCGACCCCGACCCCGAGCTGGATCCTGTTGCCGGACAACGTTTGCAGCGACCCGATCTGCTTCGCGGCCCATGCCGACGGCCGCAACGCGATCTGCATGACCATGCCCAGCTCGATCCTCTTCGTCACCGCGGCGGCGGTCGCGAGGGTCATGCCGACGTCGATCATCGGCATGTCGCTGGCCAGGTGGTCACCCGCCCACAGCGACGAGAGCCCAGATCCTCGTAGACGGCAGCGTGCCGGGCGAGCTGCCCGGAGAGGTTGATACCCACTTTCACCATGGTTCGATGCTGCAACCTGAACCACGGTTGAGTTCAATAGCGCGCGGCGTACTGGGTCGGGGTCTCGCCGAACATCGAGGTGAAGTCGCGGGTGAAGTGCGCCTGGTCGGCGTACCCCAGCTCGGCCGCCAGCTCCGCCCAGTCGATCCGGCTGCCCTCGGTCATCCGCACGGTCACCTCGTGCAGCCGGTACCGCCGGATCACCCACTTCGGCCCCACCCCAACGTGTTCGGCGAACAACCGCTGCAGCTGGCGCGCGGTCGTCTCGAACTCCTTGGCCAGCATGTCCACCCGCATCACCTCGGGGCCGCCCTGGATGCGTTCGACGATCTCCGCCGCCAGCACCGACTTCGGGTCGTCGGCAGGCAGGTGATCGCGCAGGTACGCCTCGATGCTTTCGACATCTGCCTGGGGCGGCAGGTCGCGGAAGACCTCCGTGACAGAACCGGTCGTGTCGGTGATCGTGCTGACGGACCTGCCCAGGAACGGGCGGAACCGGCCCGGCCGGAACGCGACCCCGAACACGCCGTCGTTGCCGTCGAGATGCTGGAACACGTGCCCGCTGGAGACTCCGTGCAGCTCGGGCCCGGTGCTGTGGAAGGACAAATGCACGTTCGGGTAGGGCACGACGAGCTGCCGGTACGAGGTCTCGTAGGTCCAGTCGACCCGCCAGTACCGGGAGACCCAGGTCCGCAGGTCCGCCGAGGGCTGGGTGAACGAGATGCGCTGGTGCTTGCGCCAATCCAGCTCGCGAAGGTCCCGGCTCACACCGTCGAGCCTATGACGCTTTTGTTCAATACACGGGTGGGCCGGGGTATTAGCGTGCGGGCATGTCTCAAGACCAGTTGATCAAGCTCGCCGTCGAACCCGTCCTGGACGTCGTCCGTGCCATTCGCGAGGACCAGCTCGACGCACCGACCCCCTGCACCGATTACACCGTCCGCAGGCTGATCAACCACCTGCTCTACTGGGGTCCGTCACTGGAAGGTGGCGCCCGCAAGGAGATCGTCCCACCGCCGGAGACGCCGGAGGTCGAAGCCGACATGACCGACGGCTGGCAGGACAAGCTCCTCGCCTACTTCACCAAGCTCGCCGCGTCCTGGGGCACCCCGCCGGCCTGGGAGGGGACGACTCACATGGGTGGCCCCACCGAGATGGCCGCGACGTTGGTGGGCGGCATGGTCGTCGGCGAGGTCGTCGTGCACGGCTGGGATCTGGCCCGCGCCACCGGCCAGTCGCCCGAGTGGGACGCCGGCCTGCTCGCGTACGTCCACAAAGAACTCGAGGCCAACGTTCAGTGGGGCCGGGACTTGGGGGTGTACGGCCCCGAGGTCCCAGTGCCCGCGGACGCGCCGATGATCGATCGCATTCTTGGGATGACCGGACGGAATCCAGCGGTCCTCCGATAGGGCGCGGCCGTTCGGACGCATTCCCCCTAAATGTTCCTCAAGAACGGTTTGATTTCCGGATCCCGCGGTTAGGCTCGCCGCACTGATGTCCGATGTGGACATGAGGGGGCAGCTGGGTGGAAGTCTTTTTCTTGAGGGGCGTCATGCGTATCAGAAGCATTGCCACGGCCGGGTCGCTCGCGCTGGCCACGTTCGTCATGCCGACCGTGGCCGGCTTAGGCGGGCAGGCCTTCGCCGCCTGCCCCGAGGTCGGGCAGGTCTCGTACACCATCAGCAACGGCGCGAAGGTCTGGCAGGCCACCAACCTGCACAGCGACTACCTGACCGGGCCGGGCACCATCACCTACAGCAAGAACACCACCTCGACGGTGAACGCCTCGATCACCGGCACGACCAGCGCGGAGGCCGGCGTGATCTTCGCCAAGGCGAGCGTGTCCCTCTCGGTCACCGTCGGCGGCAGCTACTCCAAGTCGGACACCTGGTCCTACTCCGCGACCGTCCCGGCCGGCCAGACCAAGAAGCTCCAGCAGTACAAGGATGCCCGGTCGTTCACGGTGAAGAAGACCCAGATCGTGGCGCCCTGCAACGTCAAGACCGTGTGGACCAAAAAGGTCACCGCGCCGGTGAAGAACAACGTCTACAAGTGGGCCCTGGCCAGCTGACCTGAACAAAAAGAATTCCGCCCCTCGCCATTGGAGGGGCGGAATTCGGTATGCATTTAATATGTGATCGCGATACTCGGGTCGGCGAGCAGCGCGCCCACATCCGCCAGGAACTCCGAGCCCTGCTGGCCGTCCACCACGCGGTGGTCGAAGCTCAGCGACAGCTGGCAGATCTTGCGCGGCACGACCTGGCCGTCGACGACCCACGGCATGTCGCGGATCGTGCCGAGTGCCAGGATCGCCGACTCGCCGGGGTTGATGATCGGCGTGCCGGTGTCCACACCGAACACACCGATGTTGGTGATGGTGAACGTGCCGTTGGCCATCTCGGCCGGGGTGGTCTTGCCGTCCCGGGCCTTGAGGGTCAGCGCCTCGATCGCCTCGGCGAGCTCCCGCAGCGACATCGCGTCCGCGTCGTGCACCTTCGGCACCACCAGGCCACGCGGGGTGGCGGCCGCGATGCCAAGGTGCACATAGGACTTGTAGACGATCTCGCCTGCGGCCTCGTCCCACACCGCGTTGATGTCCGGTGTCCGGCGTGCCGCGAGGCAGACCGCCTTGGCCGCGAACACCAGCGGCGTCAGCTTGACGTCCCGGAACTGCGGGTGTGTCTTGAGCTTGGCCCGCAGTTCCATCATCGGCGTGACGTCGATGGTCATGAACTCGGTGACGTGCGGCGCGGTGAACGCACTGTCCACCATGGCCTTCGCGGTCGCCTTGCGGACCCCGCGGACCTGCACCCGCCGCTCGCGTTCCCCTGCCGTGACAACAGGAACAGGCGCGGGTGCGACAGGCGAGGCCGCACGCTGGACGTCGTCCCGCGTGATGACCTGGCCCTCGGTCGCGAGCGACCGCAGGTCGACGCCCAGGTCCTTGGCCAGCTTGCGCACCGGCGGCTTCGCCAACGGCACGTACCCGCCCGCGACAGCAACGGGTTCGGGCTCCGGCTCTGGTTCGGGTGCCGGCGGCGGTGCCTCGACGACGGTGGTTCCCTTGCGGGCCCGGCGTTTCGAGGCGCCGGTCTTCGGCCCGTAGCCGACCAGGCTCTGGATCCGGCCGCCGCTCTCCTCGCCGATCTTGGCGCCGCCGTTGTCCGAAGAGGACTGTTCCGGGCCGGTCGGGTCGATGTCGAACACGATGATCGGCGCGCCGACCTCGACGGTCTGGCCGGGTTCGGCCAGCAGCTCCTTGACCACGCCCGCGTAGGGCGCGGGCAGCTCGACGGCGGCCTTGGACGTCTCGATCTCCACGAAGATCTGGTTGACCTGGACCTCCTGGCCCGGCTGCACGTGCCAGGTCAGGATCTCGGCCTCGACCAGGCCCTCGCCGACGTCAGGAAGCGGGAAGTGCACGTAGTTGGGCACGTCTCACCACGCCATCGATCGGTCGACGGCGTCCAGCACGCGGTCCAGGTCGGGCAGGTAGTCGTCCTCGACCTTGGCCGGCGGGTACGGCGTGTCGAAGCCGGCCACCTTCAGCACCGGCGCCTCCAGCGAGTAGAAGCACTCCTGCTGCACCCGGCTGGCGATCTCCGAGGCGATGGACACCTCGCTCGGCGCCTCGCTGGCCACCACCAGGTGACCGGTCCGGCGGACCGACTCGAACACCGGGTCCAGGTCCAGCGGCGACAACGTCCGCAGGTCGATGACCTCCAGGTCGTGCCCGTCCTCGGTGGCCGCGGTGGCCGCCTCCAGACAGGTCTTCACCAGCGGGCCGTAGGTGGCGATGGTCGCCGTCGTCCCCTTGCGCACGACACGGGAGGAGAACAGCGGGTACGGCGTCGCCGTGGTGTCGATCTCGTCCTTCTCGTGGTAGCGCCGCTTGGGCTCGAAGAACAGCACCGGGTCGTCGCTCTGGATGGCCTGCTGGATCATCCAGTACGCGTCCACCGGGTTCGAGCAGGACACGACCTTGATGCCGGGCATGTGCGCGAAGAACGACTCGGGCGACTCGGAGTGGTGCTCCACCGCGCCCACGCCGCCGCCGAACGGCACCCGGATCACGATCGGCACCTTGACCGCGCCCTGGGTGCGGTAGTGCAGCTTGGCGACCTGGCTGTTGATCTGGTCGAAGCCGGGGAAGATGAACCCGTCGAACTGGATCTCGCAGACCGGCCGGAACCCGCGCACGGCCAGGCCGACCGCGGTGCCGACGATGCCCGCCTCGGACAGCGGCGTGTCCAGCACGCGCTGCTCGCCGAAGTCCTTCTGCAGGCCGTCGGTGATCCGGTAGACGCCGCCCATCTTGCCGACGTCCTCACCCATCACGATCACCTTGGGGTCGGCCTCCATGGCCGCCCGCAGGCCCATGTTGATCGCCTTGCCCATGGTCAGCTTGGTCGGC
Organism: uncultured Actinocrispum sp.; assembly: GCA_966244135.1. Lineage (GTDB taxonomy): Bacteria > Actinomycetota > Actinomycetes > Mycobacteriales > Pseudonocardiaceae > Kibdelosporangium. The sequence continues at coordinate 15,251 of CBIMJO010000031.1, forward strand.
GCGGCCTGCGCCGGGGCCTTCGGATCGATCACTGGTGCCGCCATCAGTGCGCACCTCCCTCGAAACCGGCCAGGTAGGCCAGGTACTCGTCACGCTGCTTGTCCAGCAGCGGGTTACCCCCGGCGTAGACGTTCTGGAAGATCCGCTCCGGCGGCGGGTCGGCCATGTTGAAGCAGTAGGCCCGCAGCTCGGAGGCCAGCTGGTCGGACTCGACCTGGACCTCGTCGAAGAACTCCGGCTCGGCCAGGCCGCTGCGCACCAGGTGCACCCGGACCCGCTCGATCGGGTCGCGCAGCTTCCACGCCTCCAGCTCGTCCGACAGCCGGTAGCGGGTCGGGTCGTCGGAGGTGGTGTGCGCGTCCATCCGGTAGGTGAAGGCCTCGATCAGCACCGGGCCGTTGCCGGTGCGGCACTCCTCCAGCGCCCAGCGGGCGACCGCGAGGGTGGCCAGCACGTCGTTGCCGTCAACGCGGATGCCGGGGAAGCCGTAGCCGCGGGCCCGCTGGTACAGCGGGAGCCGGCTCTGCCGCTCGGTGGGCTCGGAGATGGCCCACTGGTTGTTCTGGCAGAAGAACACCACCGGGGCGTCGTAGACCGCGGCCCAGACGAAGCCCTCGTGCATGTCGCCCTGGCTGGTGGCGCCGTCACCGAAGAACACCATGGTGGCCTCGGCGTCTGCCTCGTGCCCCACCTTGCCCTCGAACTTCTGGCCCATGGCGTAGCCGGTGGCGTTGAGCACCTGGTTGCAGATCACGATCGTGTACGGGTGGAACCGGTACTGCTTGGGGTCCCACTCGGAGTGCTGGGTACCGCGGAAGGTGGCCAGGATCTGCTCGGGCTTGATGCCCCGGCACCAGGCCACACCGTGCTCGCGGTAGCTGGGGAAGACCATGTCCTGCGGTTTGAGCGCCCGGCCGGCACCGATCTGCGCGGCCTCCTGGCCCAGCAACGGCACCCAGATGCCCAGCTGGCCCTGCCGCTGCAGGGCGTTGGCCTCCCGGTCGGCACGCCGGACCAGGACCATGTCGCGGTACAGCCCGCGCAGCTCCTCGGCGCCGATGTCGGCCACGTACTTGTCGAACTCTGGGTTCGGTACTCGCTCACCCTCGGGGGTCAGGAGCTCTACCAGCTCCGGTCCGCCCTCGCTCGTCGCGCGCAAACCGGCGATCACCTGTTCCGGGGTCGGCTTGGCCGCGGTGGCGGCAGGCCCGCCGCCCGGCTCCGGGTGCGTCCACTGTTCTGGGGACGACATGCGGCTATCTCCTCGTGTCGAGGCCACGGCATCACTTGTGGCGACGCCTGGCGGCCACTCGCGCGGCAACCGTCGGCGCCTCGGGTGAGAGGAGCGCGACGGCGGTCGGCGTTGACGGCTGTCACTCCCATCCTGTCACGGCACCAGCCGCGCAGGTGAGTCCCACACCCACTCAGGATCGTCTCAAAATGGTCCTGAACAGGCAAAATGCTAGGAACCCCAATGGTCGGGGGTCCCACTTGTGACAGAGTGGAGGGGTGGAGTACAACGCTGTGAATTCGACCGTCGACCGGCTGTGGTCAGCAGAGATCCTGACCAGCCTGTCCGAGCTGGTGACCATCCCGGCCCTGTCGCCCGCGTTCGACCCGAACTGGTCGGCGAGCGGGCACCTGGACGCGGCGGTGGAGCACGTGAGCCGCTGGATCGCCGCCCGTGGCCTGCCTGGCGCGACCGTGGAGACGGTCCGGCTGGAGGACCGCACGCCACTGCTGATGGCCGACATCCCGGCCACGCCCGGCGGCGCCGACGCGGGCACGGTCATCCTGTACGGGCACCTGGACAAGCAGCCCCCGGTCGGCGGCTGGGCGGACGGCCTGGGCCCGTGGACCCCGATCCACCGCGACGGGAAGCTGTACGGTCGCGGCGCGGCGGACGACGGTTACTCCGGGTACGCGGCGACAGCGGCCCTGGAGGCGGTGCACGCGGCGGGCGGTGAGCACGGCCGGTGCGTGATCCTGCTGGAGACCAGTGAGGAGTCCGGCAGCCCCGACTTCGAGGCCTACCTGGCGCACCTGCGTCCCCGGCTGGGTGATGTGACCCTGGTCGTCTGCCTGGACTCCGGCGGCAACGACTACGACCGTCTCTGGCTGACCACCTCGCTGCGCGGCCTGGCCGCGGTGGACGTGACGGTGAAGGTGCTGGAGACCGCGTCGCACTCGGGCATGGCCAGCGGGATCGTGCCGAGCTCGTTCCGGATCATGCGGCAGCTGCTGGACCGGGTGGAGGACTCCGCGACCGGCGCGGTGCTGGTGCCGGAGATGAACGTGGACATCCCCGAGCACCGGCTGGCCGAGGCCCAGGCGGCCGTCGCGGCCCGGCCGGGTGCGGTGGGCCGGGCGCTGGTCAGCCCCGAGGGGATGCGGCGCGCCGCCGACACGGACCTGGACCTGGTGCTGAACAACAGCTGGCGGCCGACGCTGTCGGTGATCGGCGCCGAGGGCCTGCCGTTGCCGCAGGAGGCCGGCAACGTCCTGCGCACGCACACCACGTTGACGCTGAGCTTCCGCCTGCCGCCGACGGCGTCCGCGCCGGCCTCGCTGGAGGCGTTGAAGACCGCGTTGACCACCGATGTTCCTTACGGCGCTTCGGTCACGTTGTCCCGCGCGGAGTACGGGGACGGGTGGAACGCGCCGGAGCTGGCGCCGTGGCTGCTGGCCGCGATCGAGGACGTGAGCAAGAACGTCTTCGACAACCCTTGGGCCACCGTGGGCCTGGGCGGGTCGATCCCGTTCATGGGGCTGCTGGCCACGACCTACCCGGCGGCCCAGTTCCTGGTGACCGGCGCATGCGGCGCGGACAGCAACATCCACGTGCCCAACGAGTGGCTGCACCTGGGCCAGGCCGCCCGGGTGACCACCTCAGTCGCGCACATCCTGCACGCCCACGCCACCCGCTAGTGCTGTGGCCGGATAGGTTTGCCGTGTTATCGGCGGATCCAGGTTTCC
>CBIMJO010000032.1:0-18132 GCA_966244135.1 uncultured Actinocrispum sp.
CTCGTGGTGGTCGCCGGTGTTCAGCGGGCTCGGCGGGTGTTCGACCGGCGGACGCTGAGCCAGTGCGTGATCTCGGTGAAGCCATCGGTGTGGCTGACGATGCGGCGGTTCTCGAACACTTCGATTTCCGGCTGGTCGAGAATGAGATCCACCCGAACCTGCGCGGAGTGTCATGGGTAGCAGGGCTGTGGATCAGGCAGCTCGGGCGGCTTGGCCGGGATGCTATCCAGCTGCTGGTCGCTGACGGCCATCTCGGCGATGCGGTCCGGCCTGGTACACGGCGACTTCACGAACCTGTCGCGACGGCCGGAATATCCGTCGAACAGGCATGGTTACGTGATATGTCACGTAATTGCCTGGATGAGGAGGCGTTGTGTCGAAAGCGGTTGTCATGGCGGGGGTTGGTGGGCCGGATGTTTTGCGGTGGTCTGATGTGGATGTTCCCGAGCCGGGGGTGGGGCAGGTCAGGATCCGGGTGCGGGCGGCGGGGGTCAGTCCGACGGATCTGGCGGTGCGGTCGGGGCATCTGAAGGCGTTTCCGCTGCCTGAGCCGCCTGTGCTCGGGTTTGAGGTCGCTGGGGTGGTTGATGCGGTTGGGGGTGGGGTCAGCGTCAAGACGGGTGATGAGGTGGCGGCTCACCTGCTTGAGCTGGGTGGGTATGCCGAGTACGCGCTCGCGTCGATCTTGACGAGGAAGCCGGAGGCGGTGTCGTGGGCGGACGCGGCGGCGCTGCCCAGTTCCGCGGAGGCTGCGGTCCGGGTGCTCGACCAGTTGGGTGTGGGGCGCGGCGATACGTTGGCGCTCTTTGGTGGTGGTGGGTCGGTTGGTGTGATCGCGACGCAGCTCGCGGTGGCCAAGGGTGTGAAGGTCATCAGCGTGGTTGGCGAGCGCGACGAGGGGCTCGCGCGTGATCTGGGTGCGGCACCGGTGAGGTACGGCGCTGGGCAGGTCGAGCGGATTCGTGCGTTCGGTCAGGTCGATGCGGTGTTCGACGCGGCGGGGGCTGGTGTGTTGGCCGATGCCGTCGAGCTGACGGGCGATGCGGCACGGGTGATCACGCTGTCGGATCCCGGTGCGGCCGGCTTTGGTGTGCGGTTGTCCGGGCCGGATGCGGAGCGTGCGACCGCCGCGTTGGACGAGACGATGGCGCTGCTCGCCGGCGGCAGGCTGCGGTTGCGGGCGCACAAGGACATTCCGATGGAGCAGGCTGCCGAGGCACATCGTCTGCTGGAGAGCCGGGAGCTGCGCGAACGTGCCATCCTGGTTGTCGGCGGGTAGGTCCTACGATCAGCGGTGATGAGCGGGAACAACTGGCTGGACGCCGACGAGAGCCGGGCGTGGCTGGCGTACGTGCGGGTTCAGCTGCGGCTGACGTATGAGCTGAACCGGCAGCTGCAGGCGGACAGCGGCATGTCGCTGGCGGACTACGACGTGCTCACCGCGCTGGGCAACGCGCCGGACCATCGCATGCCGATCACGGCGCTGGCCGCCCAGATCGGCTGGGAACGCAGCCGGTTGTCCCACCAGGCCCGGCGGATGACCGAACGGGGCCTGGTCGCGGCCGAACCGTCCACAGCCGACCGTCGCGTCACCGAGGTGTTCCTCACCGAACAGGGGTGGGCGGCGCTGGAGGCCGCCGCCCCCGGTCATGTGGAGGTGGTCCGGCGGCTGTTCTTCGACGGCCTGCCGGATCACCTGCTCGGCCCGCTGACCGAGGCGCTGGAGGCCGTTCACGGCAATATCCTGGGCAAAGGCTCGTTGCCCGACCCGCGCTGAGTCCCTTGTCCCCCGTGAGAGCTACACGGGTTGTCGTTTGCAGCGGGATGTTGTGGCCCTGCCTGTTTTTCTAATCTCTGTGCGTCCCAAGGAGATTCGGCAGAGAGGACCAGGATCATGGCTAGTGCGAACGGGTCGAAGGACGCTGGTTGGCTGTACAGGTTCCGGTTTCCGGTGCTGCTGGTGGTGTTCGCCGTGGTGATGCTGGCGAACGGCGCGATCATGCAGCTCATCTCGCCGGTGGTGATCCTCGCGTTGCCGGTGAGTGTCGGGGTCGTCTTCGCTGTTCTGGCTGCTTACCGCAGGTTGACCAAGGTCGCCGAACAGCGGCAGGACGTCCCCGAGCTGCCCAGGGCGGGCATGTGGTCGCAACTGCGGCGCGGGGCGATGGTCGGCTCCGGCCTGTTCGTGCTGCTGATGCTGATGATCCTTATGTTCGGCGGCTGGGAGGGCCTGTCCTGGGGTTCCATCTGGGGGTGTCTCGGCACCGCGGGCCTGACGGCGAGCGTCGCGATCACCGAAGAGGTGCTGTTCCGCGGGATCCTGTTCCGGCTCATGGAGCAACGCACCGGGACGGTGGTCGCCCTGGTGGTTTCGTCGCTGATCTTCGGCTTCACGCACATCATCAACGTCAACGCGACGCTGTGGGGCGCGCTGTCGATCGCGTTGACCGGCGGGCTGCTGACGACCTCGCTGTACGTCCTGACCCGCTCGCTGTGGCTGCCGATCGGCCTGCACTTCGCCTGGGACTTCACCCACGCCGGGATCTTCGGGGTCGCGATGTCCGGCTCGGACGCCGCGCCGCACGGCCTGCTGCAAACCACGCTGTCCGGCCCGACCGTGCTGACCGGTGGCGTGTTCGGCCCCGAGGCGAGCCTGATCGCGCTGCTGATCTGCGTGGTTCCCACCTTCGTCCTGCTGCGCCGCGCGGCCCGCACCGGCCGCATCCAGCGCCGTGCCAAGGTCACGGCCTGAGCAGTAGGCTCGCGCGGTGCTTGTACCCGCCTGGTGGCAACGTATGTCTCAGTCCACTAAGGACAGTGCGTTCGCGCTGGTGTTCCTGGCAGTGGCGTTCGTACCGACGCTGTCGTCCATCGGGCCGCAGCTCGGTGACCTGCCGAAGCGCCCGGTGGACACGCTCTCGCTCGTGCTGGTCGTCGGTCAGGTGGCCCCGCTGGCGGTCCGGCGGCGCTGGCCCGCAGCCTGTCTCGCGGTCACCGGTGCCGCCTTCGCGGTGTACCAGTCACTTGGTTACCCGGACAGCTTCGCGGGCATCGGGTTCTACCTGGCGCTGTTCACTGTTGGCGCGCACCAGGTCCGGCACCGCCGGGTGGTGGCCGTCGCGGCGACCGTGGGCTATGCCGGGCTGGCAGTCGCGTTGCACCTGCTGGGATCTCCCAATCAGATCCAGGTTTTCGTCGCTTTCTACTTGAGTCTGGTGGTGATGTGGATGGCTGGGACCGCGATGCGGCGGTGGCGGGCCGAAGAGGCGGAACACCGTCGGTTGAGCGTCGAGGTGGCCACCGCCGACGAACGGGCCCGCATCGCACGGGACTTGCACGACGTGGTGACCCACCATGTGACGGCGATGGTCGTCCAGGCGGACGCGGCGCAGTTCCTGCTCGATGGCGCGCCGGACCGCGTCGGGGAGGGACTCAGCGCCATCAGCGACACGGGTCGCCGGGCGTTGACGGAACTGCGGCACCTGCTCGGTGTGCTGGAGGCGACCGGCGACTCCGCGACCACGGACCGGGCGCCGACCCTGGGCCGGGTCAGCGATCTCGTTGAGCGGGCTCGGTTATCCGGCCAGCCGGTCGAACTTTCCCGGCGTGGCGACCAACGCGAACACGCCGTCGACATCGAACTCGCCGCGTACCGCGTGGTGCAGGAGGCGTTGACCAACGCGATGAAGTACGCGACCGGACACCGCACCCGGGTCGAGATTGACGATCACGACGACCGGATCGAGATCGAGGTGACGACCGACGGGACCACTCAAGGCGCGCCTGCGGTCGCGCCGGGCGGTCGAGGGCTGAGTGGTCTGCGGGAACGGGTTCGGATGCTCGACGGTGAACTCGTGGCCGCGGCCCGGCCCGAAGGCGGGTTTCGTGTGCACGCTCTCATCCCGTCCCGGAGGCAGGCATGACGGTGCGGGTGCTGGTGTGTGAGGACCAGGCGCTGGTGCGGGCCGGGTACACCACGATCTTCTCGGCGCAGCCGGATATGGAGGTCGTCGGTGAGGCCGAGAACGGCAGGCAGGCGGTCGAGGAGGCGCTGCGGCTGCGGCCCGACGTCGTGGTGATGGACATCCGCATGCCCATCCTCGACGGCATCGAGGCCACCCGTCAGCTGGCCGGTCCCGGTGTGGACAACCCGGCGAAAGTGTTGGTGGTGACCACTTTCAACGTCGACGAGTATGTCTACGAGGCGCTCAAGGCAGGCGCCAGCGGGTTCTTGCTCAAGGACGCGCCACCGGCGGAGCTGATCGCGGGCGTGCGCACGGTTGCCGCCGGTGAGTCGCTGGTGGCCCCGGCCGTTACCCGCACCCTGATCGGCCACTTCGCCTCGCGCCTGCTTCCCGCCGACACCACCCGGCCGGCCCGGGACCAGGTGCGGCAGACCCTCGCCCGCCGCGAGCTCGAGGTGCTCGAACAGATCGCCGCGGGCCTGTCGAACGCCGAGATCGCCGAGAAACTGTGCATCACCACCGAGACCGTGAAGACCTACGTCTCCCGGATCCTGACCAAGCTCGACCTGCGTGACCGTGTTCAGGCCGTCGTCCTCGCCTATCGAGTTGGGCTCGTCGCCGCTGATTGAGGTGTCACCCGGAAGGCCGATGCGGTTCGCTCGGGTGTGACGGCGTTCATGGGCCAAGCGATGACAACGGGGTGAGCGCGGAAGCGACCCTGGAGGCGGCCGGTGGCACGTGACGAGGCGTCCTCTGGCAGCGGTGTGGCGTGGTTGGTGCTGCTACTTGGCTTGGCGGTGACCGGGTTCGGCGTGGCGTACGGGATCGCCGCCGGTCGGCAGGGCGCGTTGTCCGCGCAGGACACGGTGATCGCCGCGGTCGTCGGTTCGCTGGGGTCGGGGATCGTCGGTGCGGCGCTGAGCATCCTGATCTCGCACGCCGCCGACCGCCGGAAGCGGGCCGACATCGCGACGCTGCTCACGACGACGCTCACCGCTCGGTTCACCTCGGACCCGGGCGGCACTGCAGCCGTGCAGGCGGATTGGCACGAGTACCACGTCACGGCGATCGACGGCCAGTATGTGTGGCGGCACGCCCGGTTCCGGTTCGACCGGTCCACCGAGGTCAACGCCGCCCGCAGCCGGGTGTCGGTGACGGACGGGATCGGCCGCGAGTTCCAGTACGTCGCCGAGGCCGGAGTCCGCGGTACGAACGGGATCTTCCTGCTCACCCAGACCAACGGCGGGCTGGGCGCCGCCGTGATCCACATCATCCCGGACCTCACCCGGCTGCATCGGACGGTCTTCTGCGGGATCGGGCTCTACGAGAACTGGCACGGCGAGAAAATCCTCGGCAGCGTGATCCTCAGCCGCACGCCGCTGGCTGAGGTCGGCGCCAAGGGCATGGTGAAGGCGGCTCACTTCGAGGAGCTGAACCGTCTGTGGCAGGCGGGTTTTCTCGGTTCGGACGCCATCCTGCCCACCGTGCAGCCGTGAACTCAGTGGTGGACGGGCCGCCTGCCGACTGCGAGGCCCCTGCCGACGAGGTAGTCGTAGCAGTTGCGGAGCAGCCAGTACATGTCGTAGTGCGAGCGGTCCATCTCGACGATGTTCCAGCGCACCGATGGGTTGGCGCGGACCACGCCGTCGACGTCGATCACGCCTTTGCCGTAGGGGACCATGTAGTCGTCCATGCCGGTGGCGGGACCGTCCTTGATGTGGATGTACTCCAGGCGGTTGCCGAGTGAGCGGGCCACGGCCGCGGGGTCGGCGCCGCCGGTCTGCGCCCAGTAGGTGTCGAGTTCGATGACGACGGATGGGTCCAGCAGGTCCAGCAGGATCCGGTAGGCCTTGCGTCCGTTGAAGGTGTTGCGGAACTCGGCGAAGTGGTTATGGTAGCCGATCCGCATGCCGTACGCGGCCGCGTTGGCCACCGCCTCGTTGATCCGGTCCGCGCCGCGTCGGATCGCGTCGAGGGTGCCGAACCCCCGCGGTTCCAGGCTCCACACCAGGTTTTGGCGCCCAGTTCCGCGTACTGGTCGAGGATGGCCTTGGCCTCGCTGCCCTCGGGGAAGGGTGCGTGGGAGCTGCACAGGCCGAGGCCGAGGGCGTCCAGGCGAGCCCGCACTGATTTCGGCGAATGGCCGTACAGCTCGTAGCTCTCGATGGCCACATAGCCCATTTCAGCCACCCGATCCAAGGCACCCATCAGGTCCTGCTCGGCTGTTCGTGCAGTGACCACAAATGGGCCATGTCCCCTCCATGATTCAGACGTGGCCCCCGGCCCACCACCGCCGATTGTGGCTGCAATTCGCCAGAGAGTCCTTTGTGGACGTCAGGGCTGCAGGTCGGTCACCCCTTTGCCGGTGGCGATGTCGAACGGGACCGACGCCTGGTCGTGCACGATCAGCCAGGAACCGTCGATCTTCCGGAAACAGAAGGTGCCCCGAACCCACATCCCGTCGGTCGAAGTGCCGTTCTGCAGGGTGCCGCTGAGCCGGCCGAAGCAGTGGCCGACCGCCAGGTTCTCGTCGACGATCAGAGTCAGGTCGCGGACCTCATAGGACACTTCCCGAAAAAATGTGAATGCGTTGGTCCAGTTCTTGAGTTTCGCCGCGACACCCACATGCTGTAGGGGCGGTTCGACGTCGAAGGACACGACGTCGGTCGCGTAAATCCGTTTCAGGGCCTCCAGGTCCTTGTTGTGAATTCCCTCGACCAGCTTGTCCATTTGCTGCTTGATCGCCGCTTCGTCCATTTCATGCATCCTCTCCCTGCGGTGTCTCTCACTGGTACGACCAGACAGCAGCCCGGAACGTCAGGCGGGGATGAGGCGGACGGCGTCGGCGACGACGTAGCCGTTGGCCGCGTCGGACAAGGCGACCGTGCTGTCGGGGGACAACCAGAAGGTGCCGAGGGAGACCCATTGGCTGCCGTGGTCGCGTTGGTCGACGGTGACTACTGTGGTGGTGCCGACGGTGTATGTGGCGTTGGTGGCGCGGTTGGGGTGTTCCGTGTACCAAACGGCCACTTGGTACATGCCCGCCACCGGGATTTCGGGGTGCCAGCGCACAACCGAACTCCCCGTGCCCGCAGGGTGGGTGCAGTAGTTGTCCCCGTAGTACCCACCGACGCCGGTGGCGGCGTTCCACTCGCCCGAGACCGTCTCGAACCTCGGCGTGTCGTTGTCCGTGACCCCACCTCGGTAGCTCAGCCGGATGGCGTCGGCCACGACCACGCCGTCGGCCGCGTTCGACAGTTCGATCGTGCCCGATCCACCCGCCGTGAAGGCGAACTCGCCGAGCGGGACCCAGTGCCCGCCGCCGGACCGCTGGTCCACCTTGACCGTGGCCTGCCCCTCGGCGTGCCGGACCATGAAGGACGCATTGGACGCCTGGCCCGCCGCGGCCCGGTACCAGACGGCGGCCGAGTAGATCCCGCTCATCGGCACGTCCGGGCGGAACCTGACCTTGGCCGTGCCTGTCCCACCGGCGTGCACCCGCTCGCTCTGGCCAAAGTAGCCGGTCCCGGTGGTGACTCGGTCCCACGAGTCCGACACGACCTCGAAGCTCGCCACGGAGTCGTTGTCCGCCACCACGTTCGGCGGATCGGCGGGCGAACCCGAGGTGAGGATCAGCTGGTCCGCGACGACGGCACCGGTGAATTGAAGCCAGTGGCGCCCGGCGGTCAACGGCAGAGACCCGACTCGGTACGTCTGATAGCCCTCGCCGATCGTCATCTTCGGATCGATCAAGCCCTGGGACAAGCCGTCGACGCTCACGCGCACCTGGGCGGAGTCGGCGCGACGCTGGAGCCGCACAGCCACGTCATAGGTGCGTGCAGTCACATCGAACGGAACCTCAACGGAGTCGCCACGCAATGCCTTGCCGCCCAGGGCGTTGGCGTCCGGCACGACCGTACCGCCGCGAGCGTCCGCGGTGGCCAGTTCGTGGGACGACGACGTGCTATCGCGCCCCTTGGTCAGCCACGCCAGGTCGAACCGGGCGACCGTGATGCGTTCGGGGAAGCTGGGCGGGGCGCCATCTCGCCCATATACCAACAGGATCGTGCCGTCGGACAGCACGCCGAGGTCGGAGTAGTACGACGGGCCGGGGTTGACCACCCGGCTGTACCGGTAGCTCGCGCCCTCGTCGTAGGAGATCGAGACGGTCATGTTCGCGCGAGCGGACGAGTCCGGCCAACTGAACAACAACCGGTCGCCGAGTTGAACCATCCCGGCGTCGACGGACACGAACTGGCCGGTGGCGCCGTCGACCACGGGCGCGGACCACGTCTGCCCGCCGTCGGTGCTGGTGGACGTGATGCGGTACCGGGTGCCGCCCGGACCCCACCGGCCGTTGATCACGACCGAGCCGTCCTTCCGTTGGTACACGCGGCTTTCGTTGATGGGGTACGCGGGGTCCAGAGGCGCCGGTGTGCCGCGCCGCCACGATCCCGGTTCACCGTGGGCGTCGCTGTAGAGCATGTCGAACCCGTAGTTGGCGTCCGGGTCGGGCGCGCGATGGTTAACGGGCATTAACAGTCTGCCGTTGCGCAGTTGGATGCCGTGGCCGGGAATCGGGCTGTTGCGGGTCCAGCCATGCGGGTTCGATGCGAACAACGGCGTCAAGTCCTCTGGCGCTGACCAGGAGACCCCAGCGTCGTCGCTGCGCTTGACGAAGATCGACCCGCCGGAACCCTTGTAGAACAAGCACACTCGACCCGTCTGCGAGTCCACTACCGGTGTCGCGTTGCCCCAGCTCTGCGCGGGATCGGCTGGGACCACGGGCACGCTGGCCTCCCACGTGCGCCCACCGTCCACACTGCGACGCATCAGCAGATCCTTGGGCCCGGCGTCGGATACCTGAGGCCTGCCTTCGGTGAACGTGAGCACGACGTCGTTGACCACAGCCAAGCCCTGCACGTGAAAGCTCGCGTAGGCGTCGTTGTCGGTCGAGTCCCACAGTTCGGTCTCGGTGAACGAGCCGATGGGCGCGGCCTGAGCGGGAACCGTCAGGGACAACAGAAATACAGCGGCAACAACCAACAGCCGTAACAAGAGTCCTCCTAAGCCGGGCTGCCGAACGGCTGCCAGTCGTTCCACGAGTGATCCGTGCGCTGGTAACGCACCCAGGTCTGGTCGGTGCGGATGGCGTGCGCTTCGAGGCGGCCGTCCTGGTTGGTGGACAGGTCGACGTCGGAGCCGCCCGCGCCGATCCGTTGCCACGAACCCCATCCGCCGTTCGCCGCGGTCTGGGCTCGTTGCCACGCCTCATCTGGAGTCACGGCCACGGCGGTGATCAACCCGTCCGGGTCACGCCCCGCGGCCAGCCGGGCTTCGGACGGACCGCCGGATGAGGTGAACGCGGTCCAGTCGCCGCTGGTTGTTCCCTGGTACCGGTGCTGCACGCCATTGGTGGTGGGACGGCAGGCTGGTGTCGCCCGCCGCGAGCCGCCTGGCCACATCGGCGAACCACGCGGACCAGCGCGGCCGGTAGTAGTCGGCCAGCAGGCCGTTCCACGTCGACCAGGTCGTAGCGGTACGTCGGCAGCGTGCGCAGCGAGGGGTCGGCTGCGAAGAGGGCGACGAAGGCCGGGATGAACAGGTCGAGGTCGTACCGCGGGCTGGCCGGCGCGGTTCGGGAGGATCGAGTCACGGTCAGGTTCGGCAGGGCCGCGAACGGCGTCTCGTACGGACCCTCGCCGTCCGCCGGTTCGGTCCGCCGGAACCGGTATACCGTGTCCAGCAAGGTCTGCCAGGCGGCGGTCGTGTGCGGGTCGTCGACGCCGTAGCGACGGCGAGCGTAGTCCTGCACCCACACCGTCAGGTCCAACGGCGTGTCCCGCCAAGCCGTCTCACCCCACAGGTCCCCGGTAATGGGGTTGTGGTGGTGTGACTCAGCCATGGCCGCTGTACCCCGCAACCGGCCGCGCTCGGGCAGCTTGCGGACGGCGGGCAGAGTCTCCGCAGGCTCATGCAGGCTGCCGAACATGCCTAGCCTGCCCCCGAAGTTGCCGATAGACCCCCACGCCCACGGCGCACCCCAGTAGGCCAAGGTCCGCCATGTCTCGGTGGTGTCCGAGATGAGGTCGAGCACGAGGAGCCGATCGGTGTCCAGGGCCTGCACCAGCGCCTGACGCGGGTTGCCCGCCCACCCCTGCAACACCCACACCGAACTAGCAGGCATAGCAGCCTGCACGGCTTGCGCGGCCTGCGCCAGTGGTACGTCGCCGGTGGTGCCGCCCTCGTGCAGAAGGTCGTTGGAGTAGTGCGTAGTAACGCCGAAGTGCGCGGCCTGCGACTCGTAGAACGCCTTGGCGACGCGGGGGTACAGCGGGTCGGTGGTGACCAGCCAGTCCGGTCGCGGCTGGCCGTTGTAGTCACCCTGCGGGAGGACCTTGGCGTTCGGGTTGGCCGTGGCGAAGATGCCGTTGGGCACGTGCCCGATGTACGCGGGGAACACCGGCGTGATGCCCAGTTCCCGCATCCGGCCGGCGATCTGCGCGCCCAGCTCGGCGCGGCGCTGAAGGAACCCGGTGGTGACCGACCCGCCCACGGAGATGCTGCCGTACCAGACCCAGGGTTGATGGGCCGAGTACGGAATCCACGTCAGCACCTGGCCTGGGCTCAGGCCGAACCGGGTGAACGTCTCGTACCAGACGATCTCCTGGCCCACCAACGACAACGCCCGGTTCACCCCGCTGGCTGCGAGGTAGTCCAGCTCACGCTCCCAGTCCGACCAGCTCCAGTACGGCGTGGTGTAGCCATGCACACAGAAGTTGTAGGCGTAGCGGTCGGTCAGCTCGGTGCGTCGGGTGACGTCGGCGGCGGGCAGTTGCTCCGGCAACGCCAGCCGGTCGCCGTTCCAGGACACGTGTGCACCGGCCACGTACTTCAGCCACCAGTGAAACGCCGAGACCAGGGCGACCGTGCTCGTACCTGCCAGCTCGACGCGCCCCGTGCTCCCGCCGATGGTGAACGCGTCGCCGTCGGCCGACAGTGTCGACAGGGTGAACTGGGCCGCGCGTGCAGTGTCACCGCCCAACAACCACGTGATCGCCGCTCGTGCTGCTGCCGTGTCGACCGGCGCGGCGACAGCCCGGCCAATCGGCACCAGACTCGCCACCGCGGCCGCACCCGCTCCGGCCAGCAGCGATCTTCTGGACACCCCGTTGTCACGCATCGGCACCCCAGGCTGACATAGGACATACGACATTGGTTGTCTACACCTTAGGGACGTCCGTTGCGCCAGGAAGACCCCGCTGACCTGAGACGGAACAGAAAAGGAATCGCTAGGGAAGTACCACGGCCGACGCTGCACCGGGCATCGGAACGGTTCTAGCGGGGGGTTCGTGTGCGCAGGCGCAGAGCTGGCCTTGTCGGTTTGTTGTTGCTGCCGGGGTGGGCGCTGAAGCTCGGGGCGGCGGTGCTGGCCATCACGACGGTGATCAGCGTGTCCGGCGACACCATCCTCGGTGGCGCCGAACGGGAGCGGCAGGCGCTTGCCTCGCTGCACGGTCCCGGCCAGCGGTGGGGCACGGCCGAGCAGGCCGGTGACCACATCACCGGGAAGCCCAACAACAAATCGCTGCCGGACTCCGTTCGCAGCCGGTACCCGAAGCAGGTGTGGAACCAGGACGCCGGGAACGCCGCGTCGGAAGTGACGGCGCAGGCGCAGGAGCCTCGCGACGGCTACGACGCCACCAGCAGCAAGGAGATCCCGGAGGCGCGCAACGCCAACGAGCGCGTCTACAACAACACCGACGGCACCCAGACCACCGAGTTCTCCACCGGGAAGCTCAACTACCGCAAGGACGGCGCCTGGACGCCGATCGACCCGACCCTGGTCGGTGACCCCGGCACCGGCTGGCGCAACAAGGCCGACGAGATCGACCTGCGCTTCGCGGCCGACGCCACCGCCCCCGACCTGGTCACGCTCAAGGTCGACCAGGACCACGAGGTCGCGTACTCCCTCGCCGGCGCCGCCCAGTCCACGCCGAAGGTCGACGGCACCACCATCACGTATCCCAATGTCCAGTCCAAAGTGGACCTCAAACTGGACTCGCAGCCCGGTGGTGTCAAGGAGACCCTGGTCCTGACCGGGCCGGACGCGCCCACCACGTTCACCTTCCCGTTGCGACTCAAGGGCTTGACCCCACGCATCGACGGCCGCCAGGTGGTGTTCACCGACGCGTCCGGCGCCCAGCGGGCCGTGATCCCGGCCGGGACCATGATCGACGCCCACGACGAGCTGTCCACCGGCGTCGGCTACAAGCTCAACCAGGGCGCGCTCGAGGTTTCCATCGACCCGGCCTGGCTGAAGGCCGCGGGCCGCGCGTTCCCGGTTGAGGTCGACCCGACCATCCAGCTGCCGGTCAACGGCGGCACCGCGGACAGCAGCCTTGCCGTGCGCAGCGGCGGCTCGTCGTCGGGCGCGGACGAGTTCAGCACGGGCCCGTCGTCCGCCGGGTACATCAAGTTCACCGATCTGGTGAACCGCCTGCAGTTCCACACGATCTTCGGCGCCCAGCTGTGGCTGGTGAACTTCGACGCCGAGTCCTGTAACCCGCGTCCGGTCAGTGTGCATCCCGTCACCGAGTCGTGGAGTTCCAGCGACAACCGCAGTTACCCAGGGCCCTCAGTAGGTAGCGCCCTCGCGACGCGGTCGTTCGCGCACGGGTACATCGCGTTCGGGCAGCCGGGGTCGGCGTGCCCGCGGTCCGGCGAGCTGTTCAACCTCGGCGCCGGTGGCCGGGATCTGGTGCAGCGCTGGGTGAACGGCGACCAGGCCAACAACGGCCTGTCGATTCGCGGTTCCGCCAGCAAGCGGTTCACCGGCCAGAACACGGCCAACCCGCCGCGCCTGTACGTCACGCACAGCCCGTATAACGCGTCCTACAAGCTCGTCGATCCGCGCCCGAACCCGCCGGTCCTGCAGAACCAGGACGGCAAGGTCAAGATCACCGTCACCAACAAGAGCGCCACCGCGTGGGCACCTAGCGACTACTACCTCGCCTACCGTGCCTACAAGGACGACGGCACTGCCGTCGGTCAGCAGCGTTCCGCGAGCCTCTCCGGGTCCGTGCCACGCAACGGGAAGGTGACGCTGGACGCCACCATCAAGGCGATGCCGCCGGGCAAGTACTTCCTCGACTTCACCATGGTCCGCACCGGCGGCCCGGTGTTCACCGACCACCAGGTGCCACCCGCCCGGATCGTGTTGCAGGTGTTCGACATTCCGCCGGTCCTGCAGGAACTGTTCCCGCCCAACGGTTATGAGGCGCCGACGCTGACCCCGCAGCTGTGGGCACGGGCGTTGGACATCGACGCGCCGCCGAGCTCATCGCTGCAGTTCAAGTACGAGATCTGCGAACGGGACTCAGCAGGGAAGCCGGTCAACTGCGTCAACTCCGGCTACGGCACGAAAACGGCGTGGACAGTGGGCTCCGGCACGCTGAGCTGGTCCAAGCAGTACATGTGGCGAGCGTTCGTGAAGGACGCGACAACCGAGGTGCCGTCGCCGTACTCGGTCCTGCTGACGAACGTGCCACAACCGGAGATCACCGCGCACGTGTCGTCCGCGCCGGATGGCATGCGGGAACACGACTTCGACCCACAGACCGGTAACTACACCACAGCAGCCGTGGACGCGACGGTAGCCACAGTAGGGCCACAGCTCACATTGACGCGTACGTACAACAGCGTCGACCCTCGCCGTGACGGCCTGTTCGGCGCGGGCTGGACGAGCGCGTACGACATGAAGCTGGTCACCGACGACGACGGCTCGGGCAACGCCGTGGTCACGTACCCCGACGGCCAGACCGTCCGTTTCGGACGCAACGCCAACGGCACGTACGCGGCGCCCACCGGCCGGTCGGCCTCGCTGACCACGGACAGCTCAGGGTGGAAGCTGCTGGACAAGTCCGGCACGACCTACACGTTCGCCGTCACCGGCAAGCTGACCAAGATCACCGATGTCTCCAACCGCTCGGTCAACCTGACCTACACCAGCGGACTCCTCAGCAAGGCTCAGGTCTCCAACAGCCAGACCAACACCCAGGGCAGGTCGCTGTTCTTCACCTGGACCGGCAACCACGTCACCAACGTCAAGACCGACGCGGTCGACGGCACCCCGATCGCCTGGAACTACAGCTACACGGGCGATCTGCTGAAGCAGGTCTGTGGTCCTACCACGGGTTGCACTAGCTATGACTACAGCCAAGGCTCGCACTACCGCAGCAGTGTGCTCGACTCGCGCCCGGAGTCTTACTGGCGCCTGGGGGAGAGCGAGGGCACGCAGGCCGGTAGTGAGGTCACGGTGAACCTCGGCAAGGACACGGGTACGTACAAGAACGTCATCCTCGCGCTGCCGGGTCAGCTCGCAGGTGCTACAGACACCGCGGCATCGTTTAACGGCACGACGTCCTCCGTCGACCTGCCCAAGGGCACGGTGAAGAAGAGCCGCGACGGCGCGATCGAACTGTGGTTCAAGAACTCCATCACCGGCAGCGGCGGCCCGCTGGTCGGGTACCAGGACAAGGCCCTCGGGTCCGCGTCCACCGTGGGTGTTCCCGTTCTGTACGTCGGCACGGACGGCAAGCTGCACGGCCAGTTCGCCACGGGTTCGGTCGCGCCGATCAACTCGGCGGCCACGGTCAACGACGGCAAGTGGCACCACGCCGTGCTGTCGTCGATGGGCACGACGCAGACTCTGTACCTGGATGGCGTGAAGGCAGGTGAGTCGACCGGCAAGACCATCGACCACACCCTGTTGACGTTCAACCAGGTCGGCGCGGCCTACGCGTCCACGCCCGCGTCTTGGCCGGGCTGGGGGACCACGGCACAGCGGTCCTACGACGGCCTGATCGACGAAGTCGCGATCTACTCTGGTCCGCTCGGCGCGGCCTCGGTCACGGCGCACTACAAGGCTGGCATCACTCAGGCCGACCAGATCAGCAAGGTCACCCTGCCCAGCGGCCGGGTCGACGCGGTCACCACGTACGACACCGGCCGCGACCGCGTGAAGGAATACGTCGACAGCGACGGCGGCACGTGGAAGGTCGGCGCACCAACGGTGTACGGCGGCGACACGGACCTGCGGCGCAGCGTCGAGGTGCTCGACCCGGGCAACCGCACCAGCCTGTACGAGTTCGACGCCATCAGCGGGCAGTTGCTGCGGCTCGGTATGCCGCTGGGTATGGAGGCGCGGCCAGAGGACGCACCCGGTGAGCCCAAGGAAACACCGCCAGACCCCGTGCGCACGTGTACTCAGCCCGACCCGAAGGACCCCGCGTTCTGCACGGTCATCCCGAACGACTCCGGCGGCCCAGTGTTCGTGCGGTACGGCGTGGACGGTGTGAGCATCCGGTCGTTCTTCTATGACGACAGCGGACAGCTCAACCAGGTCACCGACGAGAACGGTGACTCCACGTCGATGACGTACGACGCGCGCGGCAACGTGACGTCCACCAAGACGTGCCGCGTCAGCTCGACCAACGAGTGCTACATGTCCTACAAGACCTACCCGACAACGGTGACCAACGCGTTCGACCCGCGCAACGACCTCCCCACGGAGTCGCGGGACGCGCGTTCGTCGAGTGCCACCGACACCACCTACCGAACCCAGTACACGTACCACTCCAGTGGTCAGCTGGCGTCGACAACGGCGCCTGACGGCAGCACCAGTTCGTACAAGTACACGACGGGCAGTGAAGCAGCGGTCGGTGGCGGCACAGAGCCTGCCGGTCTGCTCGACTCGACCACGAACGGCCGCGGCAAGGTCACCCGGTACGCGTACTTCAGCAACGGCGACCTCGGCAAGGTGACGAGCCCGTTAGGTCTGGTGACCGAGTACACGTACGACGCCATCGGTCGCTTGGCTACGCGCAAGGACACCTCCGACAGCTTTCCGTCGGGTGTGGTCACCACGTACACGTACGACGGCATGTCCCGGGTACGCACTACGACGTCGCCGGTGACTACCAACGCCGTGACGAACGTGCAGCACCAGCAGAAGGTCACCAACAACTACGACCCCGACGGCAACGTGTTGTCCGTCGAGACCTCGGACGCGTTGGGCCACGACACAACCCGTGTGACGTCCTCGCAGTACGACGAGCACGGCCGGGCGATCACCGTCACCGACCCCGAGGGCGGCGAGACCGGCTACGACTACGACGTGTTCGGCAACGTCACCTCGAAGACGGACCCGAACGGCAACCGCTACGACTTCGCCTACACCGCCCGGAACGACCTCGCCGAGGTGCGGTTGCGCAACTGGCACAGCGACCCCGAGGGTGTGCCGTCGCCGGGTGAGTACCTGGTGGTGGAGTCACGTTCCTACGACTTCGGTGGCCGTCTGGCGAGCACGACCGACGCCATGGGCCGACGCATCGAGTACGAGTACTACGACGACGGTCTGCTGCACCGGTCCGTGCTGAAGAAGTTCCACAACCCGGACGGCAGCACACGCGACTTCGTGTTGGAGGACAACACCTACGACGCTGCCGGCAACGTGACCAAGAAGGCCACCGACAACGGCAAGACCGTCACCACCAGCACTCCGGACAAGCTCGGCCGCGTGCAGTCCGCGACCGGCGACCCGGGTGGGCTCACCCGTGTCACGTCGTTCACGTACGACGGCAACGGGAACGTCAAGTCCGTCACGTCCACGGGCAAGCCGTCGAATGTACCGTGGGTGACCGGCAACAGCCAGGAACAGGTGTCGTACGACTACGACGACGGCGACAACCTGATCCAGGAGAGCATCACCAGCGGCTCGACTACCCGCGTCACCAAGACCAAGTTCGACCAGCGTGGCCTGGCAGTGTCCACAACGGACGCCCGTGGCACCGCGGACCCGACGGCGTACACGTCGAACATCGCGTACGACGAGCTGGGGCAGGTCGTCATATCGACGGCACCGCCGGTGTCGGTGGAGAGCAACGGCAACCCCGCGAGCATGCAGCGGCCAACAGCGTCGAGCGGTTACAACACGTTCGGCGAGCTCACCGACTACAAGGACGAGCGTGGGTTCGTCGCCACCACGGCATATGACCGCAACGGCCGTGTGGTTTCGAAGGCGGCTCCGCCGTACAACGGCCGTACGCCAACAGTCACTACCAAGTACGACGGCAACGGCAACGCGGTCGAGGTCAAGGACGCTCGCGACAACATCGTGCGCAACGCCTACGACCAGCTCGACCGGCTGGTGTCGGTCGACGCCCCCGCGTCCACCAACGACGAACGCGCGGTCACCAAGTACGCCTACACCCGCTCCGGTCAGCTGCTGTCCACAGTAGATCCGATGGGTGCGCGAACCGAGACAACGTACGACGACTTCGACCGCCCGGTCACGGCCACGGAGATCGAGCGCAAGCCCACCGCGGGCGTGTTCACCACGAACACGACGTACGACGACGCGGACAACGTCACCCTCGTGACAACGCCCCAGGGCGCGGCAACGCGGAACACCTACGACAACCTCGGCCAGCTCACGAAGACCATCGACCCGAACAACGTGACCTCTGAGTTCGGGTACGACTATGCGGGCCGGCAGGTGCGGGTCATGGACGGCCTCGGCCGCACCAGCCAGACCGTGTACGACCAGTTCGGCCAGAAGGCCGCGGTGAACGACCTCAAAGCCGACGGTTCGGTGCTGCGCACCACGTCCTACGGCTACGACATGGTTGGCAACCTGACTACAGTCACCGACCCGAACAAGGCCGTGCGCACGTACGCGTATGACGCAGCGAACAACATGGTCCAGCAGATCGACCCGGTGGACGTCACCAAGACCATCACCACCTCGTCGGGCTACGACGCGTCCGGCAACCGCACCCGGTACACCGACGGCCGCAACAACGCGACCATCACTACCTACAACAGCCTCGGCCTGCCGGAGTCGACCATCGACCCGAGCACTCAGGCGCATCCCAACGACCGCACGTTCACCGTCGGCTACGACCTCAACGGCAATGCCGTGTCACTGGCTGCACCCGGCGGGGTGTCCACGCAACGTACGTACGACGCAGCCAACCGACCGATGCTGGAAACAGGCACTGGCGCGGAGTCCCCGACCGCGAACCACAGTTGGGGTTACGACCTCGCCGATCACCTGATGTCGGTCAGCGCGGTCAACGGCACCAACACGTACACCTATGACGAC
>CBIMJO010000033.1:0-18124 GCA_966244135.1 uncultured Actinocrispum sp.
GCCACTCCGGTAGGCCTCGGCGGTCGAGCTGGACAGCAGGGTCACCTTCGGCGTCTGGAAACCGAAGCGCCGCAGGTAGTCCACGAAGTCCGGGGTCGCGCTGCCCATCAGGCTCGAATGGGCCGGGCCGCCGATCCGCAGCACGGTCACGCGGACGTCCGTCATCGCGTCGAACTGCTTGATCAGCTGGTCGATGGCGTTGGACTGGCCGGACACCACGGCCTGCAGCGGCTCGTTGTGGTTGGCCACCTCGACCACCTCGCCGGTGTCCTCGCGCACCTGGTCGCAGATCCGCTCGACCTGCTCGATCCGGCAGCCGATGATGGCGGCCATCTTGCCGTCCACCCGCTGCTGCACCTCGGCCATCAGCACGCCACGGCGGTGCACGATCTGCAGAACCTCCTGCCAGGTCAGGACGTCCGCCGCGGCCAGCGCCGAGTACTCGCCCAGGCTGTGGCCCGCGATGACGTCCGGGACGGCGCCGCGCTCCCGCGCCGCGACCAAAGCCGAGTAACTGCACATGAAAACGGCGGGCTGGGTGACCGTCATGTGCCGCAGCCGCTCGACCGGTCCCTCCGCACACAGCCGGGTCAGCGGGAAGCCGAGGATCTCGTCAGCCTCCCGCCACAGCGGTTCGATCAGGCGCGGGTGGAGCTCTCGCAGGTAGGTTCCCATGCCGGCCTTCTGTGTTCCCTGGCCGGGGAACAGGAATGCCTTCATCGCGCCACCTCCCGTTCGAGGACGTCGAAGCCCGCTATGCCGCCGGCGATCCGCCGCCGGTAGGTCTCGTCCGTGGCCAGTTTCCCCGCGATCCGACTCTTGTCGCGGGCGGTCGCTTCGTCGGTGTCGAACAGCAGGCGCGCCTGCGCTCGCAACCGCTGTGCGACCGAACGCAGCTGGACCAAGCGCTCATCCTGGTAGTCCAGGAGTGCCCGGTCCGCGCCCGCCAGGTGGTCCAGCACGCGCCGGCCCAGCGCCTCAGCGTCCATAATGGACGTGTTCAGCGCCTGCCCGCCGATGGGGATGAACGGATGGGCCGCATCCCCGCACAACACGACCCGGTCAGCCACCAACCGGCCGGCCACGCGCGTGTCGTCGCCGAACGTCCGCAGCCACGACGGTTCGACCGGAAGCTCGTCGCCAGTGGCATCCCGCCATGCGGACCGCAGGTCTTCGGGCGTGCGAACTTCACCTATAGTCCACAGTGGATCGTGGATCATCACGCGTGTGACCTCGGCGCTGAGCGGTGCGGCGGTCACGGTGTACCGCCCGCGCCGCTCGAACCGCCGCCCGGGGACCTCGGCGTTGAGCAGGTCGGCCTGCACCAGGACGCGAGCAGGCCGTGCGCCTTCGCACTCGATGCCCAGCAATGACCGGAGCGTGCTCGCCTGTCCGTCCGCGGCGACCACCAGCGACGCGGCGAAAGCACCGTCAGCCGTCTCGGCGATGCATCGCCGCCCCTGCCCGCGAAGCGACGACACCCGCTCTCCATAGTGGACTCGCACACCTCGTTGCCGAGCCCAGCCGGTCAAGGTACGGACCAGTTCCGGCTGGGGGCACCGCCACACACCGGCCCACTTGGAGTCCACCTGCGACAGATCGACCGGTATACCCGCGTAGTGCCCATGCGTGGCGCGGGGCAGTTCGCGACCGAAGCCGACGCCGTGGGCAGCGAGGATCTCCATGGCCCGGGCGTGCAAAGTGGACGCCCGGGTCTGCGGATTGGGCACCTGGCGTGACTCCAGGACGGTGACGCGGGCGCCTCCGCCGGCGAGGATCCCCGCCAGCAGGAGGCCACTGGGCCCGGCACCGGCCACGAGCACATCCGCGACGTCACTCATCGTTGCGGCACATCGGCTTTGGCCCAGCGAACGGCGGCCTCAAGGGTCCGCAGGCTGTTGTTCCCCAGGTTTCGCCGGGCGAGTTCCTTCGCGTCCGCGACGGTCGCCTTGGCCCCCAGCACCTTCCCGACCGCGTCCGCGTTGATCGCGACGGTGTGCCGGGAGGTGACCCGCCACTGCTCACCGACCGGGCTGATCGTCCAGGACCCGGTGTGCAGGGCCAGCAACGCGGGCAAGGTCACCTGCTTGTACAGCAACCGCGCCGGGCTCTGGGAGACCCGGTAGGACTCGGTGACATGCGTGTCCCCGTCCGGGGTCCGGGTGCGCATCCGGAGGAACTGCAGGCCGTCGGAGAACTCCTTCATCTCCGCCTCGGCCACGTGGTCCAGCCGGCCCGCCCACAGCTCACCCCGGTCCAGGAACGAGAACAACAGCACGGGATCGGCCGTGGTGTCGACCGAGTCCTCGAAGGTGAACGGGCCCAGGTCGCCGTCCGCCCGTTCGCAGGCGGCCTTCAACGCGCCGAGTTCCTTGGTGCTGTTGGTGTCCACCGCGGCGGAGATCCAGTCGAGGGAGGCCGGCGAGTCGTCCACCGCCCGATAGGTGTGCAGCAACTGGACTTCGCAGCTGTCATCGGACTTCGGCAGCACCTTCCACTCGCCCGACATCTCGGCGACGGGCGGGGTGGTGACGGTCTGGGCGAACCGGATGGTCCGGGCGGCCGGGTCGAGGTGCCGCTCGGACACCCAGGACTTGGGCTCGCCGTTGGCCGTGGCCCACAACCGGATCGTCTGCGTGTCCCGGTCGCGGGACAGCTCCACGCTGTGGATGGTCGGCTCGAAAATCTGCGACCACTGTGCCACGTTCTCCAGGCGGCGGTACACGTCGTCGGCGCCGCAGCCGATGGTGGTGGTGTGCAGGTCTACGCGTGGCCGGTCGGTCACGTGGATCATCTCCTAGAAGTTGCCGAGTCCGCCGCACACGTTGAGTGCCTGAGCCGTGATCGAGGCCGCGCCCTCGGTGGTGAGGTACTCGACCATCGAGGCGACCTCGTCCGGGGTGCTGTACCGGCCGAGCGGGATCTTCGCCTCGAACGCGGTCAGGACCTCCGCCTCCGTGGTCTCCCACGCGTGCGCGTAGCCCTGCCGGACCCGCACGGCCATCGGGGTCTCCACGTACCCGGGGCAGACCGCGTTCACCGTGATCCCCTCGGGCGCGAGCTCCTTGCCCACCGCTTTGGTGAACCCGACAACGCCGTGCTTCGACGCGGAGTAGGGAGCAGCCAGCAGCACGCCTTGTTTCCCTGCCGTGGAAGCGATGTTGATGACGCGGCCGTGCTCGACCCCGCGGATACCGCCACTGGCCAGAACCTCACGCGTGACGTAGAAGACGCTGTCCAGGTTCGTGCGCAACACATCCCGCCACAGCTCGTCGGTCAGCTCCGAGGTCTTGCCGCCGCCACTGCGTCCCGCGTTGTTGACGACGATCCCGATCGGTCCGTTGGCCGCCACTGCCTGAGCGACGAGATCCCGCACCTGCCGTGGATCACTCACGTCCGCGATCAACGCCGTGACGGGAACACCTTGATCGGCCAGCTCCTTGGCCGCGGTGCGCAGCCTTTCGTTGTCACGCCCGCAGATCGTCACGGTGTGGCCCGCAGTTGCGAGCCGCTGCGCGACAGACTTGCCGATGCCGCTGGAACCACCGGTCACCAAGGCATGCCGGACGACGGTCATGACGCCTGCCTCTGACGCTCCAGGGCCTCGTTGACGGCGTCCAGCAGCTGCTGGGGCGTGTCGAGGTCCATGAACACCGAGTCGTCGATGTCCACGTCGTTCTCGCGGCTCAGCCGCAGTCCGGTCTCCAGCACGGCCAGCGAGTCGTAGCCCAAGTCCGCGAACGCCGAGCTGCCGAGGTCTCGGGCGAGGTCGACGCCTTCGTCCACACCGGACCCTTCTTCCAGGGCTCGCCTCAGGTCGTCCATCGTGATACGGTTCGCCCTTGCGTCTTCTTTGGACACTGCCTCTCCTAGTGTCACTGTCTCTCCTATCGTCACTGCCTCTCCTCTGGTCATGCCCCGGCGATCAGGGCCGAGTTGAATCCCCCGATGCCCCTGGCCAGCACCAGGGCATTGGTGATGCGCCGCCGGGTGGCCGTCGTGCACACGTTGAGCCCCAACGACTTGTCGGCCTCGACGTTGACGGTCGGCGGGATGGTCTGGTCGCGGATGGCGAGCAGGGCCATGGCGACGTCAAGGGCGGCCGTTGCGCACCCCATCCGGCCAGTGGCCGCCTTGGGTGCGGTGACCGGGACCGAATCGCGGCCGAAGATCTCGCCGATGGCGTCGGCTTCGGCCTGGTCGGCTGCCCGGGTTCCGGCCGCGTCCGCGAACACGACGTCGATGTCCTGAGGCCGTAGGTCTGCTTTGCCCAGCGCCAGCCGGATCGCCTGGCTCAGGCCATCGGCGCCGATGGTCGCACCGTGGCCGCGGATCGCGCCGTAGCGACCGTCGCTTGTGGACCGCAGCACGAGGTGGGCGCCGCCTTCGCCGTTGACCCACCCGTTGGCTCGTTCGTCGAACGGGAGGTACGCCGTCGTGGCGTCGGCGGATTTCGACAGCTCGCCGGTGGACGCGTGCGCGACCCGTCCCCACGGGCACATCGTGCTGTCCACCGCCCCGGTCAGGACGACCTTGTTGCCCCGCTTCAGCCGGCGGGCCGCGAAGGCTATCGCGTCGAGCCCACCGGCGTCGTCGGCGACGATCACCCCGCTGTGCCCCTGGCTGCCGTGCCGGATGGAGATCTGACCTGTGTTCACGGCGTAGAACCACGCGTAGGACTGGTGGGTGCTGACGTACTTCGGCCCCCGGGACCACAGGTTCTGCAGTTCCTTCTGACCGAACGCGTAACCACCCGCGGTGGACGCGGTCATCACCCCGATGTCGTACGGATCCAGCTGCCCCAGGTCGATCTCGCTGTCATCGAACGCACCAGCGGCGGCCACCAACGACATCTGGGTCATCCGGTCGGTGGCGGGCAGCAGGCGGCGGGGCAGGCCTTCCGGGGTGAAGGTGTGCACCTCCCCGCTGATCGGGTTGTCGTACGTGGTCGAGTCGAACGACCGGGTCGGCGCCAGGCCGCTGTAGCCGTCCAGGACGGCCTTCCAGTGCTCCTCGCGGGACAGGCCCAGGGGCGAGATGATGTCGATACCACTGATGTTGGCGGTCATGAGCTCTTCTCCGGGTCGGCCAGGACCATGGCGCTCTGGAACCCGCCGAACCCGCTGCCGGTGGTCAGCACCCGGTCGGTGCGCCGGCTGCGGGCGTGCACCGGGACGTAGTCCAGGTCCAGCTCCGGGTCCGGCCGGGTCAGGTTCGCCGTCGGCGGGATCATGTTGTGCCGCAGCGCCAGCGCGCACGCGGCGATCTCCAGCGAGCCGATCGCGCCCAGCGAGTGCCCGATCATCGACTTGATCGAGCTGATCGGCACAGTGCGGGCGGCCGCGCCGAGGGCCACCTTCAGCGCGGCGGTCT
Organism: uncultured Actinocrispum sp.; assembly: GCA_966244135.1. Classification (GTDB taxonomy): domain Bacteria; phylum Actinomycetota; class Actinomycetes; order Mycobacteriales; family Pseudonocardiaceae; genus Kibdelosporangium. Next base: position 5,374 of record CBIMJO010000033.1, read on the forward strand.
CGTGCCGGTCGTTCTGTTTCGTCCCACTGCCATGGGCGTTGACGTAGTCCAGCTCGTGCGGGTCCATCTTGGACTGGAACAGCGCCGCGGTCACGGCTTCGGCGAGCTCGCGGCCGTCGTCCTTGAGCCCGGTCATGTGGTAGGCGTTGCAGCGGCTGGCATATCCGGTGATCTCGCCGTACACGCGGGCGCCCCGGCGTTCTACGGACTCCTCCGACTCGAGCACGAACATCGCGCTGCCCTCACCGAGGACGAACCCCCCGCGCGTGGCGTCGAACGGGCGTGACGCGGACTCCGGGGTGTCGTTGTAGGTCGAGGTGGCCTTGATCGTGTCGAAGCAGGCGACCGTGATCGGCGAGATGGGCGCGTCGGTCGCGCCGCAGATGACCGAGTCGAGGACACCGTCCTGGACCAGTTCCCAAGCGGTGCCAACGGCGTCGATCCCGGACGTGCACCCGGTCGACACCACTCCGCTCTGGCCGGTCACCTGGGCGTCCCGCGCGATCTCACTGGCGAACGAGCTGGGCACGAAGTAGGAGTACAGCTCGGTGGGCGCGTCCGGGATCACGTCCCAGAGCACGCCGTCCTTGCTGACCTGCCGGTAGACCTCTTCGAGCTTCGTGGTGGCACCGACCGCGGACCCCACGATCACTCCGGCGCGATGCGGCGCCGAGGTTCCCGCCCAGCCGGAGTCCACAATGGCCTCGCGGGCGGCGACCAGCGCGAACTGGGCCGCGCGGTCGAGTTCCTTGGCCTGCGACTCGGTCAGCCCGGCCGCCTCGGCGTCGAAGTCGACCTCGGCCGCCACCTGCGACCGGAACGGCTCCGGATCGCACAAGCTGAGCCTGCGCGTGGCGGTTCGTCCCTGTGTCAGCAGGTCCCAGTAGTTGTCCCGGCCGACCGCGCCGGGAGCCACGACACCGACGCCGGTGATGAAGACGCGGCGGCTCATCGGCCGGACTTCCAGTGGTAGAAGCGCTCCGCGATGGCGTCCTTGGGCGACTGCCAGTCCGGCGCGTAGGCCTCGATGTACGGCCTGAGGTCGCCGCTGACCTGGATGAACCGCGGGTCGGACTTGGCGTCCTCGACCGTCTCGGTGCCGTTGGGCGTCTCGAAGTCCTGTAAGTGGAAGTACAGGCCGCGGTAGCGGAACAGCTCGCGGCGGCGGGTGCCCATCCGCTGGGGCATGTCGGTCGCGTCGAACGCGGTGAAGATGTCCGACACCGCCTCGGCGTGGCCGGGCTGCATCCGTGCGACGATGAGAGTGCTGAACAACGGTCTTCTCCCCCTTGGTGGTTACGCGGCGGGTTCGCCGAGCCAGCGGGTCAGGGCGGCGCTCAGCCCGTCCGCGCGCTCGCCCGCCCAGGCGATGTGGCCGTCCGGCCGGATGAACAGGTTCTGGTCGTGTGGTTTCCGTGCCTGCGCACGGACTGTGCGCAACCGCTGCTTCCACGGCTCGGCCGCGGCCGGCACCGACTCGTCGGAGGTCAGCAGGACCAGCAATGCCTGTCCGTGCCGCAGCTCCTCGAGCACGTCGGTGCCATCCGCGTCGAACGTGTCCGGTGGCAGCCGTTCGCCGACCGGCCGCGGCAGGCCAAGGTCGTAGCGAATGTCCAGGCCGCTCACCGAGTCGGCCAGCCGGGTGGACACCTCCGGGATGTCCAGCAGCCGCTTGATGGTCTCCCGCAACGGATCCACCTCAGGACCCCGGAGGAACAGCTGACCCTGGGCGGCGGTGTTGCGCAGCAGCTCCAAGCCGACCGGGTACCGCTCGGCCTGATAAGTGTCCAACAAGGACTCCGGTGCGTGGCCCTGGCTGACCAGGGCCAGCTTCCAGCCGAGGTTCACCGCGTCCTGAATGGACACGTTCATGCCCTGCCCGCCGGCCGGGAGATGCGTGTGCGCGCTGTCCCCGGCCAGCAGGACCCGGCCCGACCGATAGGAATCCACTATGGACGACGCGTCGGAGAACGAGCTGGCCCACAGGCATTCGCCGTCTGCCAGTGGTGTGCCGACGACGTTCTCGTACGCGGTCTTGATCTCGGCGTGGCTGACCGGGGTGCCCTGCGGCCGCATCGGCTGGGTGAAGTCGCAGACGATGACCCGTTCGGTCCCGTCCCCCAGGGGCGCCGACATGACCATCCCTTTCTCGTGCTTGACACCGAAGGGCTCGTTGGGCAGGCCGCAGCCGCGCAGGTCGCCGAGCAGCATCTGCACGGAGGCGGGCGTGCGCCGGACCGGCATGCCGATCGCCTCGCGCACAACGCTTGCCGCGCCATCGCAGCCGATCACGTAGTCCGCTTCGACGACCTGGCGGCCGTCCGGCCCGCTCAGCTCGCAGCGGTACCCCGGCCCGGCCGGTGCCATCGACTCCAGCCGCCACGGCCGCCGCACCTGGACCCCCAGTCCGTCCAGCCACGCGCCCAGCGCCTGCTCGGTCCTGGACTGCGGGTACTGGTTGGCCGGCCGCATCGTGCTGGACAGGTGCCCGCCGTCGATGTTCAGCCCGGCGAAGTGCACGCCCGGCACCTGGACCAGGCCCTCGAAGCGGTCCAGGATGCCGCGCTGCCGGAGGATCTCCAGCGTCCGCACGGTGAACCCCAGGGCCCTTGACTGTCCACTTGGGCCGGACAGGGCGTCGATCGTCAGCGGCGGGCTGCCGTGCAACGCCAGCTCGGCACTGAGCATCAGGCCGGTCGGGCCGGCCCCGACCACGAGAACCGGTACGTGCGAGCGGATGGCTTCTGCCACGTTCGACGTCATACCGTTCACACTGCCCTGCGAACAGCTTCCCCAGTAGGGCATCGACGGTGAGGACGAAGGGATATCCGTGCTATCCCAAGGGAACCTCGTTGTCCCACATCATGAGCACGCCGAAAGGGCGCGCGGTCCGAGTCCACCCTGGACACCGCGGCGCCCGTTCTGACGCTCTCGCACCGGTCTAGACCGGCCGCAGGACCTCGGCGCGCAACGGCGTGAGCGCGCCCGACCAGGCGACGACCTCGTCCAGCATCGTGGTCAGCGCCTCTTCCTGCCCGTTCCCGGGAACGAACACCCCCGGCGAGGTCGGGTCGGTCATGTCGAACCCGGTGTAGTCGAAGTCGCTGAACACCGACAGCACCACCTGGCTGCGCACCGTGGCGACCTTCACCTCGGCCAACGTCAGCCGCAGGTGTTCGACCGCCCGGGTCCCGCCGTGCACGCCATAGCTGACGAACCCGGCGGCCTTGTCATTCCACTCCGCGAACAGGTAGTCGATCGCGTTCTTCACCGACGCCGGCATCGAGTGGTTGTACTCCGGCGTGACGAACACGAACCCGTCGTACGAACTGATCGTCCGCGACCACCGCTCGGTCTCCGCATTGCGGTACTGGCCGAACTTCGCGGGCACCGGCTCGTCGAGCAGCGGCAACGCGTAGTCGGCCAGATCGACTAATTCGAACATCGCCTCACCCAGCATCGCGGCGCCATGCCGTTGTGCTGTTTCCACGACCCACTTGGCGACGGTCTCCCCGCGCCGGCCGGGCCGGGTACTGCCGAGAATGACGGCGATCCTGGTCATCCGCTCCGCTCCTTTGTTCTCATTTCGATTCAACGCCCCGCAGATGTTCCGCGAGGTGCCGCCCGGTCACCGAGGTCGCGTGCCGGGCCAGTTCCCGGGGCAGTCCGGCGAAAACGAGATCCCCGCCCGCGGCGCCCGGGCCGGGGCCCAGGTCGATCACCCAGTCGGCCTGCGCGATCACGTCGAGATCGTGTTCCACGACAACAACCGTGCTGCCTTTGGTGACGAGCTGGTCGAGCAGTCCGATCAAGCGGCCCACGTCCTGCCGGTGCAGACCCGCGGTCGGTTCGTCGACAACATAGAAATCCGATGGCGAGGCCAGTTCGACGGCGAGCTTCAACCGCTGCCGTTCACCACCGGACAAGGTCGACAATGGCTGGCCCAATGCGATGTAGCCGAGGCCGGCATTGTCCAGACTGGTGAGGACCTCGCCAATGGCCCGCTCGGTGAAGAACTCGCGCGCCGAATTCACCGGTAGGGCGAGAACCTCGGCGATGTTCAGACCGCGCAACTGATGCACAAGGACGTCTTTGTGATACCGGCAACCGCCGCATTCCTCGCACGGCGATTCCATCGTGTCGCCCCGGTTGAGCTCGGTGATCTTGACACCGGTGCCACCGCACGCCGAGCAGCCACCGGCCGAGTTTGCCGAGAACAGCGCGGAGCTCACGCCGGTGGCGCGGGCGAAGGCCTTGCGAATGGGGTCGAGAATGCCGGTCCAGCTCGCCGGGATGCTGCGCCGGCTACCGCGCGGCAGGCTCTGGTCGACGATCACGCAGGACTCCAGCCGGGACGGCAGCACGCCCCGGGTCAGCGAACTCTTGCCCGCTCCCGCGACGCCGCTGACCGCGACCAGCACGCCCAGCGGAATCTCAACGGTGATGTCGCGGAGGTTGTGCAGGTTCGCTTTCTCGACCTTCAGCCATCCCTTGGGTTCCCGCGCGGTGCGCAGCTGTGGCACGGCGCTCAGCGCCTTCGCGGTGGCCCCGCCGGAGCCGGCGAGCCCGCTCGGCGGTCCGGCGTAGACGATCGTGCCACCGTGGGTCCCGGCGCCGGGTCCAAGATCGACGACGGCGTCGGCGACTGTCAGGACCTGCGGGTCATGCTCCACGACGAGAACGGTGTTTCCTTTGTCCCGCAGGCTCGCCATCACCTTGAGCACCCGGTCGACGTCGTCGGCGTGCAGGCCGGTGGTCGGCTCGTCGAAGATGTAGGTCAGGTCGGTGAGCGCGGAACCCAGATGCCGCACCATTTTCACCCGCTGCGACTCGCCGCCCGAGAGCGTGCCGGCCCGCCGGTGCAGGTTCAGGTAGCCCAGCCCGAGTTCGACCATCGCGGACAATGCCGTCCGCAGGCCGCCCACCAGGCCGGCCATCGCGGGATCGGTCCACTTGTGCATGAGGTCGAGCAGGTCGCCGATCTCCATGCCGGCGCACTCGGCGATGCCCACGTCACAGACCTTGACCGACCGCGCCTCTGCGGAAAGCCTGCTCCCGCCGCAGTCCGCACATTCCGAAGTGGTCGAGACGCGTTCGACCGCGGCCCGCACGTGGGGTTGCAGCGACTCGGGTTCCTTCGTCAGGTACAGGCGGCGCAGCTTGGGCAACAGGCCTTCGTAGGTGACCTTCAGCGAACGGCTGTCGGTCTTCGCGTGTTCCAGGTGCAGCAGCTTGTCCCACTGCTCGTCGTCGAACTTCGCCAGCGGGACATCGGGATCGAAGAACCCGGAGTTGACGAAGATGGACCAGAACCCGGAGCCGACAGCGAACGTCGGGAACAGCAGGGCACCGTCGTTGAGCGAGAGCCTCCGGTCCACCAGCTGGTCGATGTCCACCTCGGTGACCACGCCGGTACCCGAACAGGTCGGGCACATACCAGCGGGATCGTTGAAGGAGAACCGGCTCGGCGACCCGATGTGCGGAGTGCCGTGCCGGGAAAAGAGTTGCCGCAGCATGCCGTACGTGTCGGTCGCGGTACCGACGGTCGAACGCGGGTCCGCGCCCAGCCGTTTCTGGTCGACCGTGACGACAGCGGACAGGTTGCGCAGGCTGTCGACGTCGGGCCGGACCGTCTGCGGCAGCAGGCCCTGGATGAACGTCGGCTGTGTCTCGTTGAGCAACCGCTGCGACTCGGCCGCGATCGTGCCGAGGACCAGGGAACTCTTGCCCGACCCGGACACTCCGGTGAACACGGTGAGCGCGCCCTTGCGCACGTCCACCGAGACGTCACGCAGGTTGTTGGTACGCGCGCCGCGCACCTCGATGTGGCCGCTGTTGTGGGACAGGCGATCGGTGACGTGTCCATTGTGGACGTCACGGGCGGAGCTCAACGGTCCTCCTGGGTGCTGTCTCGGTGGTCGGGGCAGCCGCAGGTTATGTGGAGTAGAGGTCAGCGGCTGACCTCTACTCGCAGAGTTTTGACCATCGCCCGATCGAGTGCACTCCGCTCGCCGGGCCTGCCGGGACCGCCTCGGCCGTGATTACAGTGAGTCGCGGGTTTTCACGGAGAGTTCGGTGGTACCCGGTCGCACATCCCTTTCCCCCAAGGAGATTCCCATGCCCCCAACCGCGGTTCACTTCAACGGCGGGGTGAACCTGCCGGATACCACGACAGTCCTGCGCACCCTCGCCGAACGCGTGCCGCACGGTGTGCACCGGCTGCCCGACGGGGAGACCGGCGAGCGCGCGAACTGGATCGGCTACCAGCTCCCGCTGTTGATCGGGACACCCGGGCTGGAGCGGGTCGACGCCGAAGCACCGTCCGGTACTTATGGCGCCGGACCGAAGGTCCGGCTTGCCGCTGGGACCGATCCGGAAGCGATCAGCTGGCCGGATCTGGGCTATGCCAGGGAATACTCATCGTCGTACGCGAAGTTCGCCCAGCTCCGCGCCGAAGGAGTCATTCCTTCCGATGTGCGCTTCCAGGTCGAGTATCCGACGGCGCTCGCGGTCAGCTACCTGTTCGACGACGGGGACCGGGACCGGATCACGCCTTCGTACGAGCGCGCCCTGTTCGCAGACCTCGACCGGTTGCTGGCCGCTGTTGCCCACGAGGAGGTCGCGGTGCAGTGGGACGCCGCTGTAGAGACCGTGCTGGCCGATCAGACGCCATCTCTGCTGGACACGATGGCCGGCCGGCTCGTGCGTGGCCTGGACCACGTTCCGTCCGGCGTGCCCGCCGGAATGCACCTGTGCTATGGCGATTTCGGGCACAAACACATGGTCGAGCCGGAAAACCTGGCCACACAGGTGAGACTCGCCAATGCGGTCACCGAGATGGCCGGCCGGCCACCGGCTTGGCTGTCGTTCACGGTACCGCAGGACCGCGGCGACTCCTCGTACTTCGAACCGCTCGCCGAGCTGCGGACCGCGCCAGAGACCGAGCTCTACTTCGCCCTGGTGCCGTACTTCCCCGATACACAGCCGGAAGGCACCACCGACGCCCAGGTCAGGCTGATCGACCAGTACCTGCCGTCCGCATCGTGGGGTATCTGCACCGAATGCGGGATGGCCCGGGCCGACCGCGCGGATGTTCCCCGGCTGATCGATCTGCACCGCGAGATCCTGGCCAGCTACGGCGAAGTCTGCTAGTCGTCGTATATGAAGCTGATTGTCTTCGGTGCGACAGGCCGCACCGGCTCGCTTGTGGTGAGCCAGGCTTTGTCTGCGGGACACGACGTCACCGCTGTCGTGCGCTCCCCGGCCAAGCTGGCAGGTTCCGCCGCGCATGTGATTCAGGCGGACGTGACCGACCCTCAGGCGCTCGGCGAGGTGCTGCCCGGGCACGATGCGGCGATCTCCGCGTTGGGCGCGAGCGGCAACAAGACGGCGGGTATCGCCTCGGCCGCCATCCGCGCGATCCTCGCCGTGGGTTGTCCTCGGTTCATCGCGGTCAGCGCCGTCCCCGTCGACCCGGCGCCCAACGGCGAGCCCTTCTTGGTCCGGCGTGTCGTCACTCCGTTGCTGCGCACCGTTTTACGTGACGTCTACGCCGACCTCGAACGGATGGAGAACCTCATCGTGGCCTCGGACGGGGACTGGACCATTGTCCGGCCACCCCGGCTGACCAACAAGACGTTGACAGAGCGGTATCGCCGCACGATCGGCCACAATGTCCCCAACAGCAGCGCCATCTCCCGGGCCGACCTCGCCCACGCCCTGCTTGGGACGCTCACGGACACCGCCACGGTCCGCCAGATCGTCGGCGTCTCGTACTGAGCTACTCTCCAGGCATGCCAACCGCTTTGATCACCGGCGCCACCGCGGGCATCGGCGCGCGGTTCGCCGAGCACCTCGCCGGCAGCCACGACCTGGTCCTGGTCGCCCGGAACGCCGATCGCCTGGCGGAAACCGCCGCCCGGCTGGGCCCGCGTGCCACCGTGCTGAGCGCGGATCTCGCCACCGACGACGGGATCGCCGCGGTCTGCCGCCGGGCGGCCGAGGGCGTGGACCTCGTGATCAACAACGCCGGGTTCGGCCAGAGCGGTACCTTCATGACGTCGGATCTCGACGAGGAGGTGGCGATGCTGCGGGTGCACTGCGAAGCGGTGCTGCGGATCACCCGCGCCGCGCTCGGGCCCATGGTCTCCCGCGGCCGTGGCGGTGTCATCAACGTTGCTTCGGTGGCCGCGTTCTTCTCGCGCGGCACGTACAGCGCGTCGAAGGCGTGGGTGGTGACCTTCAGCGACAGTGTGCGGCAACAGATCTCCGGCAGCGGCGTGCACGTGATGGCCCTGTGTCCCGGGTGGGTCCGGACCGAGTTCCACGAACGGTCCGGAATGGACACTTCCGACATTCCCCCGTTCCTGTGGCTCCCCGCCGAACGACTGGTGACCGAGGCCCTGCGTGACTTCCAGCGCGGGGTCCCCATCAGCGTGCCCGGCACTGCCTACAAAGGAGCGATCGCGCTCAGCCGGTTGCTGCCCCGCCGCCTCGTCACCGCCCTCTCCGCTCGCGCAGGCAGCAAACACAGCTAATGTGGAGGTGACCCATGGTTCTGCCGAGAAGCCTGAGTGTTGTGGCCGTGCTCGTTGTCGTGGCATGCAGCGGACCCGAGCCTGCACCGGCTGATGGATATACCGTGCTGTACAACGGGTCTACGGACGGGTGGACCCAGGCGGGGCCGGGCGGGTTCGAGAACGGCGATGGGGTGTTGGCGTCTTCGGGCGGGATGGGGTTGTTCTGGTACTCCGCCAAGGAGTTCGGGAAGTACTCGTTGAAGGTCGACTGGCGGATGGACGGCGACTCCAACTCCGGTGTGTTCATCGGGTTTCCGGCGAGTTCCGATCCGGTGTCCGCAGTGGACAAAGGCTACGAGGTACAGATCGACGCCACCGACGCCCCGGACAAGACCACGGGTGCGATCTACGGCTTCCAGGGACCGGACGTCGCCAAGCGCGATGGGGCGGTTCGGCCGCCCGGGGAGTGGAACACGTTCGAACTCGTTGTCGAGGGCCAGCACTTGCAGGTGTTCCTGAACGACACGAAGATCAACGACTTCACGAACACCGACCCGGCCCGCTCACTGGCGGGCCACATCGGCATCCAGAACCACAGTGCGGCCGATCATGTGTCGTTCAGGAACATCCGCATCAAGACATAACCAGTCGATCAGTCGCAGCTCAGGCGGGGGTTCGCCCAGTCACCGTGGTCGTAGCTGTTGCCGTCCGAGGTGGCGTGCACGCGCAACGACAACGACGTGGGCCGGCTGAGCCCGACGCCGACGGTCGCCGCCTGCCCGGCTCGGAGTACTGGGCTGGTGTACACGCTCACACCGTCCGCGACGATCTCGAAGTTGACGCTGGACGTCGCCGCCACTTCGGCATCGACCCCGACCACGGCGTCGATCCCATGGCAGGCACCGTTCACAGGCACGACGATCTCGCTCTCGGCATGCACCCCAACGCCTTTCGGGTACCGCACACCGCCGACCGTCACCACGCTTCCGTCGAGGGCAGCGGTCTCGCCGTTGCTCTGGTCGCGTTCGGCCGGGCCCCAGCCGTTGGCAGACGAGGACCAGGTGCGGTCACTCACGTCCGACCCGTTCGACGCCGCGCTACACGTGACCTTCGCATCGGCCCAGTCGGCGTGGTCGTAGTCCGGCCCGTCGCGGCCATCGGTGATCCGCAGCTCCAGGTCGCGATACCCCTTGGTGGCAACGGCAAGCGGCACAGCTTCGGCGCCACCGTGCAGGACATCTGTGTACGCCAGCAACTTCCCGTCACCGTAGACCTGGAACCGGACCCCACCGCGGGCACCGACCTCGGCGTCGATCCCGACCTTGGCCTCGAACAGCTGGCACGCCTTGCCCAGGTACACATGCACGGCCGAATCCGAGTGCCCGCCAATGCCCTTGGCGTAGGTCGTACCGCCGATGGTCAACGTCTTGCCGTCACCCGCCGCGGCCTCACCATTGCTGACGTTGTGCTCCGCCGGGCCCCACCCGTTGGACGAGGCCTGCCAGGTCATGTCGCTCACCTGGTAAGTCCCAGCAACAGGCGCCGCGTCAGTGGTACCTTGCCGTGACACCCGATACACGGCGACACCATGCGCCGCAACGGAAGCGTTGATCGCACCAGTCGTGTCGCTCTCCGCCTTGGACCACAGGTCCTTGAGGTGGTAAGAACTCGACCCACCCAGACCGATCTCGGCCGCGGACGTGCTCACCGAAGCGGTGGAGTTGTTGCGGTTGAACAGGACCGCGACGGCCGAACCGTCGGCCATCGCCTTGCCCCAGATCTGCGTGCCATTGCCGTAGTCACGCAGCAGACGGCCTTGCGAGCCACCGAAGTCCTGGTTCACCGCGATGATGTCGGCATTGGTCAGGATGGTCCGGGTCGCCGGACTCATCGCGGCGAGGTCGTTGCCCGCGATCAGCGGCGAGTTGAGCAGTGACCACAGGCTGAAGTGCGCACGGTATTCGGCGTCGGTCATGCCGCCGTTGCCGACCTCCAGCATGTCCGGGTCGTTCCAGGCGCCCGGCCGCGCGAACGGCTCCAGTCCCTTCTGCTGGTCGAGCAGGCTGGTGACGCTGCCCCAGTTGTCCGAGATGTCACCGGTCGTGCGCCACAGGTTGCCGCGCACAGTGGACCCGAACAGCCACGGATCCTCTTGGCCCCAGTTGCAGATGCTGTAGACGATATCGCGGCCGGTGGCCTGCAGCGCCAGGCCCATCGCCTCATACCGTTGCGGCGCTGAGAGTCCTTTGTGGTCACCGCAGTTGTCGTACTTGAGGTAGTCGATGCCCCAGGACGCCCACAGGGTCGCGTCCTGCTGCTCGTGCCCGATCGACCCGGGCTGCGGGCCGACCCCGGACGGACCGGTGCAGGTCCGGTCGCCCGCGCTGGAGTAGATGCCCAGCTTGAGGCCGAGTCCGTGCACGTAGTCGGCGATCGGCTTGATGCCGTTGGGGAACTTCGTCCGGTGCGGCACGAGGTTCCCGCTGGCGTCACGGTCGCGTTCGGCCCAGCAGTCGTCGATGTTGACGTACTTGTAGCCCGCGTCACGCATCCCCGAGGACACCAGGCCGTCCGCGGCGGAGCGGATCTTGGCCTCGTTGATGTCGCAGTTGAACTTGTTCCAGCTGTTCCACCCCATCGGCGGGGTCTTGGCAAGGGTGTTGGCGGGGACCCGCGCGGCCGCCGGGGCCTGCGGCGCGACAACAGCGCCGAGGACCGTCACGAGCGCAGCGGCGAGCCCGATCTTTTTGAGCATCACGGAATTCCCTCTCCCTTTCTGCAGGGCGGCGAAGAGAGGCGTTCGCCCGAGTCTGCCAACTCCCCGAAAATCAGACGAGAACCAAACCGACTAAACAAGACCAAACACACTGCGCCAAACGGCCGAGTGTCAGCGCGGCGGCGCGAGCCGGTCCTGCAGCGTGGCGTGCCGGAACTGGTAGACAAGGCCGACGGTGCGAAGAAGGTGCCGTTCGCGGGCATCCTCGAGGAACCGCCCGAGCCGTACCGGAGTGCGGTACCGGAACCGGAGATAGACCTGGTTGACGAACGTGAACCACGCCTTGGTCCCCAGAACCCCGATAGCGAGCCCGAACACCACGGCGATCCCGGTCAGGACGCCGGTCTGAACCCCGGTGAGGCCGCCGACCGCGAACCCGGTGCCCAGTGTGCTGAGGAACCAGCCCGCCATCGCCACCACGAACCCGAACGACAGCCCGACCACCAACCCGGTCAGGATATTCCGCCGCCACAGGTCGCGCGGTCCGGCCACCTTCGTATGCCGGTCCGACTCGGCTGCTTCCCGGACGGCCCAGATCAGCGTCCCCCCGACCACCACTATCGCACCGACCATCAGCCCGGTGCGGGCCTCGAACAGCAGCCCGAACAGCGCTCCCCACAGCGAGCCCATGACGAGCCCGGCCAGGATGTTGTTCCGCCATGAGACGCGATTCCACGTCAGCTCACCGATCAGCCACGGCGCTCGGCCACGCCCGCTCCGGGACATCAGCACCAGCACGATCGCAGTCGCCAGCCACGCCAGCCCGGCGATCAAGCCGACGACCAGGCCGCCGAACAGCGCCACGGGCAACCCGGCGACCAGCACGATGATCAGCAGGTTGGCGGCCACGGACAGCAGGAACCGGGGCCTGCGGGGAGTCCACGTCGGAATGGCCCACCAGGCCAGGTCGCGGGTGTTGTTGTCACGCAGGCGTTCGGCGATGAACGTGAGCGCGCGATGGGCTGTGGCGGGCTTGTATGGGGGTGTGGGCTGGCCTGGCTGGGGTGTGTAGGCGCTGAGGATCGCGTGGTCGAGCAGGTGGTTCGCGATGTGGTTGGCGTCCGGAAAGCGTTCTGTGTCAAGGAGTTCGTCGACGGGGCCGGGCGCGGCGCTCGACGCCAGGTAGAGGTCGTCGAGCAGGGTGATGGTGAACGGGTTGGTCAGGGCCTGGGCGAGCGGGCTGTCCGCGTCCGTGGTGAGGCTGTCGAGGACCTTCTGCCAGGCCGGTGGTGGTGGGTCGGTCAGGCCGCGGTGCAGGTACTCCGCGGCGTCGACGGGGGTGAGCGGCTTGAGTTCGAGGGCGGCGGCGCCGGTGAGGATGTGCTGGTGGGCCGCAGCCACAAGCTCGGTCGTGCGGGTGAGCAGGACCAGGCGGAAGGTGGCCTGCCTGCTCAACGCCCGCAACGCGACCGGGCGGAGGGCCGGCGGGATCTCGTCGAGGCCGTCCAGGAATACC
>CBIMJO010000034.1:0-18065 GCA_966244135.1 uncultured Actinocrispum sp.
ATCAGCGGCGCACTGCACGCCCGCAGAGTCGAAGAACACCTCACGCACAACAGACATGACCATCCACCTTCTCCAGAACGGACCGGCCATCGGGACACGGCAGCCGCCGGCCACGCCTCCAGCTCACTCCGCGACCGGCACCGCGACAGAGACCAAGGACCGGCCCCACCATGCCATTCGTCACGCGCACAACCCTTGCGTCGTCCGATATCGCAGCCATACCGTCTCGCCGGAGGACTGGGGCCGATCGATCGAGATCAGCTTCAGCGCGGTCACCTCGGCGCCATCGGGCAGATCGTCGCACACGAACAGACCGCGAGCGCTCCGGCCGCCCACGGCGTACGGCGACATCAGCAGGCTCAGTTCGTCGACCAGACCGGCGCGCAGCAACGCCCCGCTCAACGTGCCGCCGCTGTCGACCCGAACCCGCGTGATGCCGTACCGGTCCGGCAACTGGGACAGCGCGGCGGCCAGATCCACCCGCCGCTCGCCGACGGCCAGGTACTCGACCTCGTGGCGCCGCAGCAGGTCGAGATGCCCGGGCGGCGTCGTATCCGCCACAAGGACGATGACGTCCCGCCAGTAGGGCTGGGCGCGCAGCCAGTCGAAACGGGTGATCCGTCCCCCGCTGTCCGCGATCACCAACCAAGGCAGCTTGTTCCCGCCGCCAGCGTGTAGCAAAGGCCGACGTCACCTGCGAAGTGGTCGAAGCGGCCGTCGACACTGACCATTGCATGCACCGTGACATACGGTCGATCCATCTCGTCCTCCTCGCGCCCAAGGGTCTGCCGGACCACCTGGCACCGGCAGGGACCAACGACCCTGCCGGGCGCGGCACACGACTGCGCCGTCGGAGACCTTCGCCGGTATCGCTTTCGTGCCGCGGCCACAGACTGGCGCCATGAGGACATACGAAGTGCATCACGAGACACGCCCGGAACAGCTCACTGCCGTGGCCGATGCGACGCTGTCGGCCGCCGAGATCGGCCCTTGGCTCGCACACACCTACGGCACGATCGCGGGCGACCTTACCGCCAAGAACATCGTCCCGGCCGGGCCTCCGTTCGCCCGGTACCACCGGTTGGCGGACGACAAGTTCGGCGTCGAGGCCGGGTTCCCGGTCGCTGCCGAGGTCACCGCGACGACCAGGGTGCGACCGTCCCGGCTGCCGGGCGGGGAGGTGGCCACGACAGTCCACATCGGACCGTACGACGAGATGGCCCCGGCCTACGACGCGCTGGTCTCCTGGATCAGCCGCGAGGGCGGCACGCCCTTGGGTGACCCGTGGGAGACCTACCTGGACGAGCCCGACCGGGATCCGGCGACCTGGCGGACCGTGATCGTGCAGCCCTACCGGGAATCACCGCGCCCGTGACCACCACGCCAGCGCCATCAGCAGCACCACATTGATGATCACTCCGACCACCGAGGCCCACAGGCCGAGCACGGTCAAGGCCAGCGAGGTGATCAGCGCCGCGGCCAGGTTGGGTCCGGCGGTGGCCGGCCGCAGCCACACCAGTGTCCCGGCAACGATCAGGGCCACTCCTGCCACGGCCCACGCGATCGCGATGATCCGCAGCAGATCGGGCGAGGAGACCAGCCATGTGCCGCCGAGGTATCGCGCGGCGCGGCCCTGGGTCACCAGGCTCAGACTCTCGGACGTCCCCACGAAATGGGCGAAGCCGTGCAGCACGATGAACACCGCGACCGCGCCGGTCAGCCAGGCCGGCGATGTCCTGGGACCCCGTGTGGACGGGGTGATCGGGGTCATGACACTCAGCCTGCCGATGTTTGCAGACGGTGGTCCGGATCTCCGATGTTCTGCGCCCTCTACCCGAACACCGTGCTGTAGAAGCGTTCCGCCCGTTTTCTCCGTGCCGTTCAGCGCGGCAGTTCGGGACCAAGGCCCTCAGTGGCCGGCGTGCTACGGCAATGGAGTACCGCGACGGAGTTTCCACCGAACCACCACCGGGTACCCCTTCCCCTCATGTTTGCCGTCCACGTACCAGGTCTGATTCATGACAATAATTTGCCAATCTGTGCGTGGGCGTTCGGGTTAGCTTGCAAGGAATGACTTCGCTTTGGGGAATCTCGTTCGACGCCACGCCCATCTCCGGCGTGGTGGTGGAGTTCGTGAAGACGGCAAAGCACTTCGCCGAGCGGGGACTGCGGGTCGTCCTTGATCTCGGCTACGACATCAAGGCCGACAAGGGCGCGTTCTTCCGGCCGTACGCGGATGAGGCGCGGCTGTTGCCGGACTGGGTGCGGCTCGGCCGGATCGACGGCATCGACCGGATTCCCGGCTACGACCAGGACTTCGTCGCCGATGTGTTGCGCGAGGTGGTCGGGTGCGGCGCGGGAACCGGACTACAGCCGCGGATCGAGCGCATCACGGCACGGCTGAGCGAGCTGATCGTCGCGGCCTGGGCGGCCAACGATGTCCGGTACGTGCTGGTCGAGAACGGCACACTGCCCGAGAACATCGTGTACACCAAGGCCTTGCTCCGTGCGATCGGCACGTACGGAGCACGCGCCGACCTGGGCAGGTACGTCCTGTGGCGTGATCACGACCTGATGTGGCAGAGCGAACCCGGTTCCGGCAAGTACGGCGCCCATCCCTATCCGACGACACCGAAACCGCCGGACTCCCGGCATATCCACTATCTCGCTCTGCACGAGCGGGCCCGCAGCGAAACCCTTGATTGGGCACCACATCTGCGTTCCATCGACGTCCTGCCCAACTCGTTCACCCACCGCAGGGCGGTCGTCGATGCCGGCAACGCCGGCTTTCGGCGCGACCATGGAATTCCCGACCGTACACCGTTGATCGCCCGGTACACGAGGATCATCCGGCAGAAGCGGATCGACCGCGACCTGCACCTGCTGTCCGCACTCCCGCACGCCCACCTGTTCGTGGCCGGTGACATCACGGAATCCCCCGAGGAGTACCGGAAGCTGACGGCACTCGCCCATCGGCTGGGCGTGGCCGATCGGGTGGTGTTCGGCGGTTTGCTGGCACCGCACGAAGAGGGCATCGGCCGCTCGATGGGATGCCGGTACTCCGTACGTGATCTGCTCGCCCACGCGGACCTGGCCTCGTTTCTGACCTCGTACGACTATGAGAGCTACGGCAACCCGGTGGGCGAGGCCATCGCGTCCGGCGTGCCATATGTGGCGACCCGCTACGAGCTGTACGACACAGTCTATGGCCGCAAAGGATTCCGTGCGCCGCTGCTCACCACCGATCTGCCGGACGAGGGTTTCATCGACGACGTCCGGGACCTGCTCAACGACGAGAAGAAGCGAGCGGAGATGGCGGAGTACAACTTCCGGCTGGGCCAGCGCGATTCCGGAACCGCACGCGGCCTGCTCGACCGGATCGCGCTGACACCCATGGACGAGACGGTGCGGCTCAGCGTCGTGTTGCCGGTGTACAACGAGTCCGCCAACCTGCCCACCGTCCTCGACTCGTTGTACCACCAGCGCGGCATGGCCCGCTCGACGTACGAGGTCGTGCTGGTGGACAACAATTCCACCGACGACACAGCGGACATCGCCAAGAAGTTCGCCGAGCAGCACCCCGATCTGACGGTGCACCTCGTCGCCGAACCAGAACAGGGTGTGTCCTGTGCCCGGCGGACCGGCATGCGGTTCGCGAGCGTGCGCAGCCGCGGACGAGTCAACGCTGAGGAGCGGTTCTACCTCGTCTCCGCGGACGCCGACTGCCAGGTCGACGAGAACTGGCTGTACGAGCTGTTCGTCGCGATGGAGTCGAGAAAGGCCGCGATCGGTGTCTGCGACTACTACTACAACGCGGAGCACTTCACCGGACGGCCACGGCTCTGGGAGGCCATCACCAGGACCTTGCGGTGCCGGGCCGTGACGTTCGCACTGTTCGGTGGTTTCCCTGATGGCAAGGGATTCGCGGTCGACCGGGACGTGCACGACCGGGTCGGCGGGATCGAGATCCTCTACCAGCTGCAGGACGGCCGGTTCGTCAACCACCTCTCCGACGACTGGGACTTCGGCATCAGGGTACGCGGCAGCGGCGAGGACATCGGGTACGCACCACGATCTCGAGTGGAGATCAACCCGCGGCGCGTCGACCACGCGATCGACGAGGTGATCGCGGGCCGGGCCTACGGCTCGGACGGTATCATCGTCATGCGCGACATCCGGCCGCACGCCGCGGGCTCCGGCGGAGATCTCACCGAGGAACAGGCCCAGCAGGCCTGGGAGTTCTCCATCAAGGACTTCACGCCGAAGAACACGATCCTGCCGGTGCTGCTCACTCCGTCGCTGTTGGACGATGACGCCGTGATCGAGTTCTTCGGATCGTCCCTGGCCGAACGGCTGGGCCGCCGGATCGCGGAGATCAAGGACGAGATGCGGATGACCGACTTCACGCCCATCCACTCCTACAAGACCCCGTCGTACCGCCTGTACTTCGAGTTCGCCGACGAGATCTTCGCGTGCCTGCGCACGTCGGTCGGCGAGGACATCGGCTACCCGCCACCGCTCCCGCCGTGCCTGCACGACGTGCCGCCGGACCGGTTCACCGAGTTCGTGAAGTACTACTGCGAGGACAGGGAATCCGGCGAGGCGCACAACTACTTCGGCAATGGAGGCGTGTTCTGATGGACCACACATCGGCACTGGATTCCCTGCGTGTGCTCGACCCATCCCACCCCAAGCCCGCGGTGGTCGATGTCCTTGCCGCGCCGGAGAACCGCCACCTGCTGGAGTACGTCGTCGAGGATCCGTTCGGGGCACACGTGTTCCCCGGCGACGAACCGGACTACGATCCCTCGTCGTTTCTCGCCGACCTCGACGCCCAGCTCGCCGGCACCGCACCCATCCACCTCTGGTCCTACATCCCGACCTGCGCCTACCGCTGCCGGTTCTGCCAGTACCCGGTCGTGATCACCAAAGGCGACGGCGCCGGCGCCAAGGCCCGCCAGTGGGTCGACTGGAACATCAGGGAAGCCCGGTCATGGTTGCGCGAGGTTCCCGCACTGCGCACGGCACCCATCGGCGAGTTCAACGTCTTCGGCGGCACACCGTCGTTGCTGCCGCCCGATGCCATCCGCGAACTCCTCGACTTCTACCGGGAGAACTTCGCCTTCGGCCCGAACACCGCGGTCCGCTTCGAAGGCGACCCGAGCACCTTCACCATCGAGAAACTGGAGTTGCTGGCCTCGCTGGGCGTGACCAAGCTGTCCAGCGGCGTGCAGTCCTTCGACGACAAGGTCCTCGCCGAGTGCGGACGAGAGCACAGCGCCGACATGTGCGTGGCATTCGTCCGTAACGCCCAGCGGACCGGCTTCCCCTGGATCAGTATCGACCTCATGTACGGCCTGCTGGACCAGTCCCTCGACAGCGTCCGCCGCGACCTGGACATCGTGCTGGACCTCCAGCCCACCGCCGTCGTGTGCACCAAACTCCACCTGAAGTCCTATTCGGACACCCGCACGGGCGTCGCCGGTGTCCAGCCCGCGGCCTGGCAGATCCCCGCCTACCGCGACAAACGCGCCCGCGATGGCCACCGCTGGCCCAGCCTGGGTGAGCAGTACCAGATGCGCGAGGTGCTCACCGACGGTCTGCTCGACGCCGGATTCCGCGAACATCCGACGATGTACTTCGCCCGCGATGGCCACGGCCCCGAGGAATGGAAGTCCATCATGGTCGACCAGCACCGGCAGGAGGCCGAAGTGGCCATCGGCCTCGGCGGCAGCTCGAGCTGCCGCCGGTCCGAGGCGATCACCGACGTCAACTGGCAGCACTACGCCGAGGCCGTCGACTCCGGTCGCGTTCCCCTCGGCTCGGCGACGTGCTTTTCCGCCGAAGCCCAGGAAGCACGCGCGATCAAGATGGCGTTGTCGACCCTGCGACCCGTGCGCAACGAGCCGCACCGCAGCCGTTTCGGGCGCGATGTCATGGACGGGCCGTGGCGTGACCAGCTGGAGTCGCTGGCCCAACGCGGTCTGGTGACGATCGACGCCGCCGGCCTGCACCTGACCGGAGCAGGCGAAGTACTGGTGGAGGCGATCATCAACGCGGACTTGCCGTGACGCCACGGCAACCCGCTGGGCGCGCCGAGGGCGACAGCCGTGACCGGCCATCCATCATGGAGGATCATTCACCGGAACAAGTGCACCTGTGGCAGAGAACCTGATCCACCAGCCCGGCCACGGTCTGTGAACAAAGCAGGGCGGCGTGCTCGACGCAGCCGGAAGACCCTCCATGACAACGACTTTCGGCCATGGCGCAACCCGCCAACGCTGCGGACTCTGAACGCACGCCGATGGTGAGGTTCGAGGAGGTGTCGGCCGTGTCCGCCTTCATCCCCCTGCTGCTCGTGCTGGGCGGTGGGCTTCTGGTCGGCAGCCTGGTGAGCGGTGCCCGCGAGGCGCATACCCGTTTCACCAGCTACCGCCACCGGACTACGACAGGATTCGTGACGTGGCTACGGCAGGCGGCCGCCGCCGCCCTCAGCGTGGCCGGGCTGCTGGTCCTGCTTTATGTTCTGCTGGTGCTGGTCCCGACGCGGTGACGCCGCGGGTCACCACGTCTGCCGGTGGGTCAACCCGAAAGCGAGCACGAGCACGCCGGCGAACACCATCACGGGCTGCAGCCAGCTGAACGACTGGATCACGACGACCTGCATCGCGATCCAGCCGACCAGGAGGCCACCGGCCGCAGTCGCGGTCAGCCAGGCGCGGGGATGACCGGCCGCCAACTGCCAGGCGGCGATCGTCATGGGCACGGCCACGATGACCGCCAGTGCGATGGCCGCGAGGAGCGGGCTGCCGAACGGCAGGCGGGCGGTGATCTGCGGCCCGAAGTCGACGAACCCGGCCACAAGCCCGATCGCACCGCCGTAAGCCTGGACGGCGATGAGACCCGCGAGGACGGCGACCGCCGGTCGGAGTGATCTCTTCGATGTCGTGGTCATACCCTGACGGTCACCCGGGGCGGCGCGCGGCGGCAGTATCCCAAGACCCGGTCCGGCTGGGACTTTGGCCCGTTGTCCCGAGTGGACACTTCGGCCCACGACTCCCGCGCCGCTCACTGTGGCAAGCCGGGGACATCCACTGTGGCCCGCCGCAAGGACGCTCTAGACAGCGCTTTCGCTCGGGTGGTGTTCGATGTGCGAGTCAGGGCCGGGGAACACGAGCGTGATCCGGTCGGTGTCCAGCCAGCGCACGTGGTACGGCGGTGTGCCGTCCGGGTGCACGAGCTCCACGATCTGGCCCCGGCGGTACGGGTCGTCCAGTTTGGCACCCTTGATGAGCACCCAGTCGCCGACATCGCCATGCATGACTTTCTCCTCACATCAGGGCGGCCCCGCCGTCGCACACCAGGCCACCACCATCGGTCGCCACGCGACAGGGCCGGACAGCCCACCGGCGGCGGGGCCAAAGGCCGAAGTCCGCGCGGGCGTACCGGGCCTTGACCTCCGGCGGGACTTTCGGCCCTGTCAGCAGGGACTTTCCACCCTGCGCGGCCGCCGGACCGGGCGACACCCTGAGGTCGGCACTGCCGCCGAGAGGATGAACGGGTGATGAGAGTGCGGTTTGGCGACCGGGCCGACGCCGGCCGGCGACTGGGTGAACGCCTGAGCCTCCTGCGGTCGGCCGACGCCGTGGTGCTGGGCGTCCCGCCGGGTGGTGTGCCGGTCGCGTTCGAGGTCGCTCGCCGGCTCGGCGCCCCGCTCGATGTCGTCGGCGTGGTGCCGGTGTCCGCGCCGCTGCAACCGAATCTGACCATCGGCGCGGTCGGTGAATACGGGGTCTACCTGTTGAACAGGCGCTTGACCGACCGGCTGAGCGTCTCCCGGTCGTGGCTGTACCAGGAGATCACCCAGACTGCGGCGCGACTGCAGAACGCGACACTTCGGTTGCGGGCCAACCGTCCTGCTGTCACGCTGCGCGACCGCACGGTCATCCTGGTGGCCGACGCGGTGGGTGGCAGCATGATGATCCGGACCGCGGCCAAGGTCGCTCGCCGGCGAGGAGCCCGGCAGGTGGTGCTGGCCACCCCGGTCATCTCGGTCGGCGCCGAAGCAAGGCTTCGCCGGGACATGGACCGGGTGGTGTGTCTCCAGGAAGTCACCGATTCCTCCGCGTTGACGCACTGCTACGACCAGGCCGGGCCGGTCAGCGATCGCAAGATCCGGCGTCTGCTCGCGGTGGCCGCCGGAACGCAGCCCGACATCGCGTGCCGGATCACGGTCCCGGCCGGCGATACCCGGTTGCACGGAATCCTCACCGTGCCAATGGGTGCGGTGGGTCTCGTCGTACTCGTGGCCGGCGCGTTGCGCACCACGTCACCGCTGAACCGCGCCATGGCGGCGCATTTCGACCGCGATGGGCTCGCGACTCTGCTGCTCGACCTGGTCGGCCCGCACGAGGCCGTCCCGCCGGAACCGGCCATCGACGCCCCGGCGATGGCCAGGCGCCTGGCCGCCGCGACCTCACGGGCAGTTGAGCGGCCTGAGCTCGCGGCACTGCCGATCGGCTACTTCGGCAGCGAGAGCGGCGCGGCGACGGCGTTGATCGCCGCTGCCGGCCCGCCGCCCGTCAGTGCGGTCGTGTGCTGTGCGGGCCAGACCGACCCGGCCGCCGAGTGGTTGCGCTGGATCTCGGCTCCCACGATGTTCATCGCCGGCGGTTGGGACACGCAGGTTCTGGAGGCCAACCGGCGCGCCCGCAAGAGCCTGCGGTGCGAGTCGGCCGTGGAGGTCATGTCCGGCACCGCGCAGAGCCTGGATGAACCGGCCGTCCGGGCACGGATCGCCGATCTGTCGGCTACCTGGTTGCTGCACGGGCTGCAACCGCTGGCGGCGGCCCAGTAACTCCCGTCCACTTGCGACAGTGAGACTGCGGGGCCAACGGCATGCCGAAGCCGGGACCTAAGACCCGACCAAGGCGCGGTGCCGCAGCGGACGCTGTGAGCCACATGGTGTCGGACGGCAGGAGCCAAGATGAGCCACGGGCCGGACGAACGTGCGACATGCGAGGACAGGAGGGTGGCGGGGATGTGTTTGGGGATTCCCGGGCGGATTCTGACCGTGACCGAGGCACCGGACCGGTCGGATCTGCGAACCGGCACGGTCGACTTCGGCGGTGTCCGCCGTAGCGTTTGCCTCGCCTACACGCCCGAAGCCGGGCCTGGGGACTACGTGATCGTCCACGTCGGATTCGCCATCACGGTCATCGACGCGGAGGAGGCCGCCCAGACGCTGGCGATCATCCGTGCCATGCCCGGTGCGCTGGACACCGAACTGGGCACCGGGGCCCGGCCGTGAGATACCTCGACGAGTACCGGGACCCCGCGCTGGCCCGCGCCCTGCTCGACCGGTTGCGGGACACCGCGACCCGGCCGTGGAAGATCATGGAGGTCTGTGGCGGGCAGACGCACACGCTGGTCCGCCAAGGCATCGACGAGTTGCTGCCGGCCGGGATACGGATGGTCCACGGACCGGGCTGCCCGGTGTGTGTGACACCGCTGGCGATGATCGACAAGGCCCTTGTCATCGCCCGCCGGCCTGACGTCGTGTTCACCAGCTACGGGGACATGTTGCGTGTTCCCGGTACCAGCGGTGACCTGCTCGGGGTCAAGGCCCGCGGCGGGGACGTCCGCGTGGTCTACAGCCCGCTCGACGCTGTCCGGATCGCCGCGGACAACCCGGACCGCCAGGTGGTGTTCTTCGCGGTCGGCTTCGAGACCACCGCGCCCGCCAACGCCATGGCGGTGCTGCACGCGGCCCGCGCGGGCCTGGCGAACTTCAGCATGCTGGTCAGCCATGTCCTCGTGCCGCCCGCGATCACCGCCATCCTGGACGCGCCCGACAACGAGGTCCAGGCGTTCCTCGCCGCCGGTCACGTGTGCGCGGTGATGGGCTGGCGGCAGTACGAGCCGATCGCCGCCGCCTACCGCGTGCCGATCGTGGTCACCGGCTTCGAGCCGCTCGACCTGCTGGAGGGCGTGCTGATGGCCGTCGAGCAACTGGAGACCGGCCAGGCCAGGGTGACCAACCAGTACGCCCGCGCGGTCCGGCGCTCGGGCAACACCGAGGCCCAGGCGGCCATCACCGAGGTGTTCGAGGTGACCGACCGGTCCTGGCGCGGCATCGGCACCATCCCGGCCAGCGGCCTGCGGCTCACCGGGGCGTACCGCGACTTCGACGCCGAGCTCAGATTCGCCACGGACGGCCCGCCGGCACAGGAGAACCCGGACTGCATCGCCGGGGAGATCCTGCGCGGAACCAAGGTCCCGACCGACTGTCCTGCCTACGGTCTGCGCTGCACGCCCCGCACTCCCCTGGGTGCCCCGATGGTGTCCGCCGAGGGCACCTGCGCCGCGTTCCACAGCGCCGGCCGCCATCAGATGTCCACAGTGGAGGGATCATGACCGCCGCATGCCCGGTGCCGCACACCGAGACCGACGTCGTCCTGCTGGGCCATGGGGCCGGCGGCGGGCTGATGGCCGAACTCATCGACGACGTGATCGCGGCCACGCTCGGCATGACCGGGCCGCTGGAGGACGCCGCCGTGGTCCACACCGATTCGCCGGAGATCGTCGTGAGCACGGACAGTTTCGTGGTCACCCCGCGTTTCTTCCCCGGCGGTGACATCGGTTCGCTCGCCGTGCACGGCACCGTGAACGACCTCGCGATGCGCGGTGCCCGGCCGGTCGCGCTCGCACTGGCGTACGTCCTCGAAGAGGGCTTGCCGATGGCGGACCTGCGCCGCATCACCGCGTCGGTCGCCGCCGCCGCGGCCGACGCCGGTGTTCGTGTCGTCACGGGTGACACGAAGGTGGTCAACCGCGGTGCCGCGGACGGCATCTACATCACCACTACCGGGATAGGAGTACGGCTGCCCGGCGCACGGCCCAGTGCCGAGGGCGCTCGTCCCGGTGACATCGTGGTGCTGTCCGGGCCGATCGCCGCGCACGGCATGGCCATTCTGGCCGCGCGCGAAGGCCTGGGTCTCGATGGCGACATCGTCTCCGACAGCAGGCCGCTGCACCGGCTGGTCCAGGCGATGATCGACGCCGCGGGCCCGGCCGTGCACGCCCTGCGGGACCCGACCAGAGGCGGTCTGGCCGCGACGCTCAACGAGATCGCCCAGGCGTCCAGGGTGGCGATCGAGATCGTCGACGCGGACGTGCCCGCTCTCGGCCCGGTGGCGGCGATGTGCGAGCTGCTGGGACTGGATCCGTTGTCCGTGGCCAACGAGGGCTGTCTGGTGGCCTTCGTGCCGCTGGACCACGCGGAGCCGGTACTGGCCGCGATGCGCGCGCTGCCGGAAGGACGCGGGGCGTGCCCGATCGGACAGGTGACCGACGGCCCGGCCGGGCTGGTCACCGCCCGTACGCTCGTCGGCTCGGCGCGGATCGTGGACGTGCCCATGGGTGAACAACTGCCGCGGATCTGCTAGCAGGACGGCCGAACTTGTCGATCTCGGGTGTCTTCGCCGGTGGCGAGGACACCAACAGACCATCCGTCCTTTGACAGACGGTGACTGTAGGTGGCGTATGCGCTTCGTTGTGCCGCTCGGCAGGGGGACCGGGCGCCGGTGCGGGTCACCGTCTCCGCGCTGGTGCTGCCGGTCGTGGTGACCTGCGCGATGTCCCTTTCCGCACTACCGGACTCCGCCCCTGGCCTGCCGGCATTCGGCTACTGGCTCATCGGCGCTCTGGTGGGCCTGCTGCTGTTCTTCTCGCTGCTGGCGCACGAACTGGCGCACGCCATCGTGGGCCAGTGGCACGACATCACCGCGAGGCGCATTGTGCTGTCGTTCTCCGGCGGCGAGATGGAGTTCACCGCGGAATCTCCCGCACCCAGCCGGATCACCGGCGGGCTGCCGGACGCCGGGCCGGGCTCGCCAGCCGTCGAGCGCTCGGCCGCGGGCACCATCGCGCCGGTCACCGGTGAGCCCGGCAGCCGAGTCTGGCGGGTCCGGCGGACACCTTCGGGGACGCGATGGTTCGATTCCGCGGAGGTCACCGGCTCACGTGTCACAGCGGCTGGGTGTCGTGGTCCAACCGCAGCGCGACCGGTTCCAGCGCCGCACGGTAGGCGCGGGTGTGGTGTTCGCAGAACACGAGCCGGCCTCCGTTTCTCAGCGTGACCAGCCAGCGCGCGCGTGCGGTGCACCTGTCGCACTGCTCGGTGCCGAGGAACACACCTGTGCTCCGCGCTTCCATCGTGGCGATCATGGCCTGCTCCTCCAGACAGCGATCATGGGTACGAACTCGCGGATCCAACCTGCCAGATCATCCCGGCGCGGCCCCACGTCCGTGCGGACCTCGCCGCCGGGCATGTCGGCCTTGCCCGGACCGGACTTTCGGCCCTGCCGGGCGTCTGATGTGGACGGTAGCCGAACGTCGGCTCCGGCCGGGTCCTACGCCCCTACATGCCTTCCATGGACCGATGTTGTCTTGGGACATGGGTACACGGGGCGAAAGGAGCGAGAAAGCATGACGAGTCTGATCCCACGCACCACCTTGTTCCCGGACCTGGCCCGGTGGTTCGAGGGTGGCTGGCCGTTCGGCCAGTCCTCCGAGCACCACGGCGTCCGGATCGAGGAATACCGCGACAACGGCAACTACGTGCTGCGGGCGGAACTGCCGGGACTCGACGCGGCCAAGGACGTCGCCGTCAGCGTGACGAACGACGAGCTGACCATCACGGCCGAGCGGACGGTGGACAAGCACGACGACACCCGCTCCGAGTTCTCCTACGGGTCGTTCGCGCGGACCGTTCGCCTGCCCGGCGATGCGGCGGCCGACAAGATCTCGGCTCGCTACGACGCGGGGATCCTGGTGGTGACCGTGCCGCTCACCGGCCTTCCGGAAGCGAGGAAGATCCCTGTCCTGACAGACGAGAAGGGCTGACGAGCGCGTCGGCGGACGACCCACCCTCGGGCCGTCCGCCGACGCATGTGCCGACCAGGTCCCAAAGTGTCGTCCGGTGCCGAATCGCGGAGACGGCCGGGGAGCGAGGAGTCGTCGCCCCTGCCGGTGCTGTCCCTGTGCAGGCACCCGTCGTCCGGCGCCGACCGGAAGCACGTGCTTCTTGGGTATTGCGGCCCTATCCAAGGTGATGCGGGTGCCACAGGCTTGGCTGCGGGAGGTGAAGGCGATGGCGTACCTGGCCGCGTTCGTTGTGCTGGGCCTCTTGTTCGCCCTGCTGATCGGGTTGGGACTCAACGTACGCCGGTTGACCCGGGCGGCGGAACCGCCCGGGTCAGGAGCCGCACCGCACACCGAAGGGGAACTGGCCGCCGCCCGGCTGGCCGGGCGGATCAGCAAGGCAGGCTACCGGCGGGCGATGGCCGATCTGGCGCACCGCGCCGGTTCCTCCGTGCCTGCCCCCGAGGTCCTCGTCCCGCCCCGAACGAGCGGTGACCCGCGAGCGCAACTGAACATGCTCCGTGCCGCTTTACCGGACATGCCGCCGACGATCCTGTGCTCGGCGTTCGTCCTGGCGCGGCACGGCGCCGGCATCGGCACACTCGTCCGGCGGCTGGACCTGACCAGTTGGCAGGCGGCCACCATCATCGCCGCCGCCGGGCGGTGTCCCCAATGAACTTCCCGCCTGACCGCGAGAACGCCGCGACGACAGCAGGCAGGTGACCGATGTTCAAGTCATCCATCCCACTGGGCCGGATCGCCGGCATCCCGGTCGGCGCGCACTGGTCGGTCCTGATCATCATGGCGCTGCTGGCCGATCTGCTCGCCACCGGTGTGCTCGAGCCGGTGGAGCCGGGCCGGCCGGCCTGGGTCTACTGGCTTGTCGCCGCGGCGACCGCGGTGGTGTTCCTGGCCTCGCTGGTGGCCCACGAGGTCGCCCATGCGTTGACCGCCCGGCGTTTCCGGTTGCGCACCAAGAGCATCACATTGTGGATGTTGGGCGGTGTGGCCCAGTTCGACAGCGAACCGCCCACGCCCAAGGCGGACGCGCTGGTCGCGGTGTCCGGCCCGCTGACCAGCCTCGCACTCGGCGGGGTGGCCTACGGAATGGCCGAACTGGCCTCGCGCCTGGGACTCTCGGTCATGCTGGTGGCCGCGCTGGTCTGGATCGCCTTCACCAACGGGATTCTGGCGGTGTTCAACCTGCTGCCCGCGACCCCGCTCGACGGCGGCCGGGTGCTTCGGGCGCTCGTGTGGAAGCGGACGGGCGATCGTCAGCGTGCCGTCGAGGCGGCGGCCCGCAGCGGGCAGGCGGTCTTCTACGGGCGGTTCGATCTGCTGCCGACCGCCGTCGTGGGCTGGTTCGTCATGATGGCCGCCACCGCGGAGTCCGCGGCCGGCCGGCTCAGCGGCCTGCGCGCCGCCGACGTGATGAGATCCGATCCGACTGTGGCGCCCGGCTGGTGGACGGTGCGTGCGTTCCTCGACCATGTGGCGGCCGGCTCACCGCATCGGGTCTTCCCCGTCGTCACGTTCGAGGGCAAGGCCGCCGGCGTGGTCTGCCTCGCGGACCTGACCCGTTTGACGGCCGAGGCAAGGATGTACACGAGAATCGACAAGGCCTGCCGCGGGCTCACCGCGGCCCCGGCCGTCCGGCCGGACGACCAGCTGGACAAGATCGCGTTCGGCTCCGGCCTGCGGCAGGGCCGGGATCTGGTGCTGGTGGTGCGGGACGAGCGCGTGGTCGGGGTGATCGGCCCGAACGACATCGCGCGGGCGATCGAGCTGCGCGCGCTCGGCGAGCCGCTGCACGGCCGCACCCCCGATGTCCGCGCATAGCCGCTGCCCGGCGGAGGTTTCGCTATGAGAACACCCGATGTCACCGCATTGCCCGGCCCGGTGCCGACGATCGGCGTGGAGGAGGAGTTCTTCGTCGTCGCCGCGGACACCGGGCACACCCTGCCGGCCGGGCCGGCGATCGCGGCGGACTGTCCACAATGGCCGATCGAGGTCAAGACCGAGCTCACCCCCGTGCAGGTCGAGATCGCGACCGGGGTGTGCGCCGGCCTGCACGAACTGCGGCGGCAGCTGGAGATCGGGCGGGAACTCATCGCCGGCGCCGCATCCAGGCACGGTGGCCTCGCCATCGCCTGCGGCACGCCGCCGCTGGACGAACCAGGCCCGCCACCGGTCACCGAATCACCGCGTTACCGCTGGCTCGCCGAGGAGTACCGAGAGCTGCTGCGGGCGCAGGGCGTGTGCGGCTGCCATGTCCATATCGGACTGTCCGATCCGGACACAGCGGTCCAGGTGTCCAACCATCTGCGGCCGTGGCTGCCCGTCCTGCTCGCACTGGGTTCCAACTCACCGTTCTGCGGCGGCCGCGACACCGGGTACAGCAGCTGGCGGTCGGTGATCTGGTCCCGCTGGCCGGTCAGCGGCGTCCCTCCGGTGTGGGCGTCCGCACGTCATCTCGACGACGTGCTCGCCACACTGGTCGGCACGAAGGTCATCAGGGACAAGCGGATGGCGTACTGGCTGGTCCGGCCGTCCCCGCGGGTGCCCACGATCGAGATCCGGGTGACCGACACGCTGGCGACGGCCGAGGACACCGTGCTGCTGGCCGGGCTGGTCCGTGGTCTGGTGGTGACCGCGCTGAACGACATCCACCGCGGCGTGCCGGCGGCTGAGGTCTCCGATCAGCTGGCCCGGGCCGGGATGTGGCGCGCGGCCCGCGACGGCATGGCCGGAGAGGGCCTCGACCTTCGGCATGGCCGGGAGCACTCCGCCTGGGAGCTGACCGGGCTGCTGCTCGACCATGTTCGCCCCGCGCTCGAGCGTGCGGGCGACCTGGCGCTGATCACCAGCGCGCTGGCCAGGGTACGAGCCGCCGGTTCCGGCGCCGAGCGACAACGCGCCGTGTACCGCTGCGGACATGACCTCCGCCGTGTCGTCGACTTCCTGGCCACGACGTTCAACGGCAAAGCCGCCACTACTTCTGCGAGGCGCTAGTGCTGTCGGACATCTCGATGGTGTCCTTCTTGCGGCCGGTGATGACCAGGTAGCGACCGTCGAGCACGCCGACGTCTCCCGTGCGCAACCAGCCGTCCAGGAACGCCTCGCGGGTCGCGCGCTCGTCGTGCAGGTAGCCTTCGAACACCCCTGGCCCGCGGACGAGCACCTCCCCGTCATCGGCGATCCGCACCGCGACACCGGGAATCGGCGGACCGACCGTCCCGATCCGGTGGGCGCCGGGGAGGTTCAGGGCGACCGCGAAACTCGACTCGGTCAGCCCGTACCCTTCGAGAACGCTGATCCCGGCGCCGCGGAAGAAATGCGCGAGCCGGGTGTCCAGCGGCGCTCCCCCACTGACCGCGCACTCGATCCGGCCACCGGCCGCCTGCCGGATCCGGCCGTAGACCAGCCGATCGAACACCCAGTGCCGGACTCGCGTGATCAGTGTGGGCCGTCCGCGATCCAAGGCCCGGCTGTAATCGACGGCTGTTCGTTCGGCGGCCCGGAACAGTCGCCTACGCCCCGGGGCCAACGCCGCCTGTCGCAACGTGTCGTACAGCTCCTCGAATACGTGCGGCGCAGCCACTAGCGACGTCGGCCGAACCGCGTGCAACTCGGCCGCGGGATTCTGCCCGTCCCTCGTGTGTACTGTGACGGCGCCGTTGTGCACCGCGATGAGCTGGACCACGCGCGCGAAGATGTGCGCCAGTGGCAGGAACAACAACAGACGGCTGTGCTCGTTCAGCACCGATTCCTGTACCCCGTCCGCACGCGCGGCGTTGCGAACCATCGCGACAAGGTTGCCATGA
Organism: uncultured Actinocrispum sp.; assembly: GCA_966244135.1. GTDB lineage: Bacteria > Actinomycetota > Actinomycetes > Mycobacteriales > Pseudonocardiaceae > Kibdelosporangium. The sequence goes on from CBIMJO010000034.1 coordinate 16,749, forward strand.
CTGATCACACAGCCACGGGGATCGCCGGTCGTGCCTGCGGTGTAGCAGATCGTCGCCGGGCTGTGGGCCACCACGGCACGGCGCCGGCGTCCGACTTCGTCTGCGGGCACCGCCGCGCCGGTCCGCACGAGCGCGTCCAGACCATCCCCCGTCATCTCCCACACGGGGAGGTCGAACTGGGGGCGGTGTCCACCGTCCTCCGTGAACACCGCGACCGGGGCACAGTCGTCGACGATCCGTGCGACCTGCTCGATCGGCGCGGTCTCGCGGACCGGCACCGTGACCGCGCCGGCAGCCCAGATCGCGTAGTCGCACAGCACCCACTCGAACCGGCTCGCGGACCACAGCACGATCCGGTCCCCCGGCTGGACGCCCACCGCGATCAACCCGCGCGCCAGCGCGACGACCTGATCGGCGAACTGTCTCGCGGTGACGGGCTGGAGGACGCCGCCGGTCTTGCGGAGGAACACCACGTGCCCGGGTTTCGCGGCAGCCCGCTCGAACAGGTCATCGGTCGTGTTCACGGTCGGAGACGGCCGCCACCGGAGCGGTTCGCTGCATTCATGGATGATCAACGACAGCGGCATGGACATCGAGTCATCAGTCCGAGGGGCCGGCGGTGTTGCGCCACCGGCGTTCGGCCTGCTGCCAGTCGTCCTCCCAGTCACGCATCCGGCGGCGCAGCAGCGCACGCCCGGCCAGCACGTACATCACCACGACGGCCAGCAGCCACAGGACGGCGCCGGACACTCCGGCGAAGATCACGCGTGCCTGGGCCACACCGGGTGCGGTCGGGGTGCCGACCACGGTGCCCGCGTTGTCCGTCCACACCGGAACCGTGGAGCCGGCCTTGGCCGTGCGTTCGACCTTGATCTCACCGGACTTCGGCTCTCCGCCCGGCGCCCGCCAGGTCGCCTTGGCCGTGGCCGGACCGGGCGGGGTGTACTCGTCCAGGGACGGCGGGGCGACGGCGTCCGCGACCAGGACCGCCTGCGTCAGGTACGCGTCGGCGGGTGGCACGTCCGGCGTCGCGAGCCCGCCGGCCAGACCGGCTGCCGGAACCGCGAAGCACGCGGCGACGACAGTCAGGACGAACAGGTTCCGCTCCGCCCGGTCGGACGAGCGGCGCAACGGGCCGCGGGCGAAACCCTTCAGCCGCAACCACTGCATTGGCCGGATCATCACTTCCTCCTGGTGTGTCCTCTCCACGGTAGGAAACGCGGCCGATCCGCACAGAGAGGCCATGGTCCGGCGGTACTAGGGCCTTCGGCCCTACATGCGGCGACGGCGGGCGGGGCCGTCAGCGCCAGTAGCGGC
>CBIMJO010000035.1:0-17985 GCA_966244135.1 uncultured Actinocrispum sp.
GGGGGCCGGCGGCGTGCAGGCCATGGCGCACTCGGTCCTCGACGCGCTGCGCTCCGGGGTGCTGCCCGCGGACGTTGTGGTGGTGGCGTTCGGCGCCGCGCCCGCCACGGACTGGTTGTCCGGCAGCGGGTTGTTGTGCGACAACGGGATCGTGTGCGACTCGCGGTGCCGGGCCGCGGCGGGGATCTATGCGGCCGGGGACGTGGCCCGCTGGCACCACGAGACACTGGATGTGTTGCTGCGCCTGGAGAACCGGACCAACGCCACCGAGCAAGGCGTGGCTGTCGCGGACAACATCCTCGGCGCGGACCGCCCGTACACGCCGGTCCCGTACTTCTGGACCGACCAGTTCGACGCCAAGATCCACGTGCACGGCACGCTGGCCGCGGACGCCGAGGTGACCATTGTGGATGGTGATCCGGCGGATCGCCGGTTCGTCGCGGCCTACCACTACAACGGCGCGGTGACCGGGGTCTTCGGCTGGAACATGCCCAAACAGGCTCGCTTGCGCCGGCAGGAGATCGTCGGGCGCGCGGCACTCGTGGGAGGAAAGTCATGACCATTGAGGCGTTTCCCGGTGTGCGGGCGGAGAAGTGCCCGTTCGACCCGCCGCCGGCCATCCAGTCGCTGCAGGACCAGGCGCCACTGGTGCGGGTCCGGTTGTCCGATGGCAGCACGCCATGGCTGGTGACCCGGCACGCGGACCAGAAGGCGCTGCTCGCGGACGCCCGGGTGAGCTCGGACGTCCGGCGGCCCGGTTATCCGATGCCGATGGCGAACGTGCAGCGCGGCGAGGCGCCGATCAGCTTCATCCTGATGGACGACCCCGAGCACGCCCGGCTGCGCCGGATGGTGACCGCGCCGTTCATGATCAAACGCGTCGAGGCGATGCGCCCAGGCGTGCAGGAGATCGTCGACGGATTGATCGACACCATGCTCGCCGGGCCCAAGCCGGTGGACCTCGTGCAGGCGTTCGCGTTGCCGGTGCCCTCCTTGGTGATCTGCGCGCTGCTCGGCGTGCCGTACAGCGACCACGAGTTCTTCCAGGACAACAGCAAGACGCTGATCAACCGGAACGCGTCCGGCGAGGAGCGGATGGCCGCGAGCGGCCGGTTGTTCGGCTACCTCGACGACCTGATCGGCACGAAGATCGAGAGCCCGGGCGACGACCTGCTGTCCGGCCTGGTCGAGCGGATCGGCCGCGGGGAGCTGACCCGCCGCGACGCCGCGCAGATGGGCGTGCTCATGCTCATCGCCGGGCACGAGACCACCGCGAACATGATCGCGCTCGGCACGCTCGCGTTGCTGGAGAACCCTGCGCAGCTGGACCTGCTGCGGGCATCCTCGGGCGATCCCAGGCTGGTGGCCTCCGCGGTCGAGGAACTGTTGCGCTACTTGAACATCACGCACAACGGCCGCCGCCGCGTCGCCCTCGCCGACATCGAGATCGCCGGCGAGACCATCCACGCGGGCGAAGGGATCATCCTGGCCAACGACATCGGCAACCGCGACCCGTCGGTGTTCGCCGACCCGGATCGGCTGGATCTGAGCCGCAATCCCCGTCAGCACATCGCTTTCGGCTTCGGCGTGCACCAGTGCCTGGGCCAGCCGCTGGCGCGGATGGAGCTGCAGGTCGTGTACAGCACGCTGTACCAACGGATCCCGACGCTGCGCCTGGCCACGTCGCTGGACCGGATCCCGTTCAAGCACGACGGTTCGGTGTACGGCGTCTACGAACTGCCGGTGACGTGGTGAGCGCTGGCCAGAAGGGGAATCGCCTGGCCTTCACGCGGTCGTAGATGCTGCGCAGCCACGGTTCGCGGACAGCAGCCAAGCGGGCCACCAGCCGGCTGCCAGGGCCGACCGGTCTACGGATGCCGTGGCACGAAGGCGATATCGGCGGCAGGCCCGGTCCGGCCACCGCCATCTCCGCCTCCCATTCCGCGCTCCAGTACCTGCGCAGCTCGACCGGTGGAACAAGCGGTGCGGTCAGTGCGGCATCGCATGCGGCACAAGTGAATATCTCCCCCACCTGCCGGAATCATCCCGGCTGACGCGCACGGAGTCGAGTGAAAATGCCCCGAGAAGCCTTGCTGGTGATGGATGTTCAGAACGCGGTGCTGGCCCGCTATCCGGATCCGGCGTACCTGCCCCGGCTCCGGCAGGCCATCGAGGCGGCGAGGTCTGCCGATGTGCCGGTCATCTACGTCGTCGTCGGGTTCCGCCCGAACTACCCGGAAGTGAGTCCCCGCAACAAGATGTTCGGCGGACTCACCCGCGCTGGGCAGGCGCCCGAGGACGCCATGCGGATCCACCCGGATGTCGCGGCACAGCCCGGGGACATCATCGTCACCAAGCGGAGGGTGAGCGCGTTCGCCGGGAGCGATCTGGAGATGGTGTTGCGCTCAAGCGATATCGACACCCTGGTGTTGACCGGTGTCGCCACCAGTGGCGTCGTGCTGTCCACCGTGCGCCAGGCCGCCGATCTCGACTTCGGCCTCACCGTGCTGGCCGATGGCTGTCTCGACGCCGATCCCGAGGTGCACCGGGTGCTGACCGAGAAGGTCTTCCCGCACCAGGCCGAGGTGATCACCGTCGCCGGCTGGGTGGCTCACTTCGGCCGGAGCGTGCGCCGCAGTTCCTCGTAGGGGGAATCGTCGAGTTCCGCTCGCGGCGGCGTGGGTTCGGTGAGCCGCAGCGCCCAGTAGTTGTCGCGTCGTGGCGGCGTCTGGCTGATGCACGCCTGGCACACGATCCGGAGGCACCCCTCGGAGTCGTGCGCGCGGTAGCCCACGGTGTGCAACGAGTGGTCACCGTGGCGGCAGGTCGCCGGGAGGATGCCGACCCGGCCGCCGTACCGGTCGGTGCGGTAGATCAAGTCGCCGTCGGGTTTCCACCGTGAGCCGGGTGCGTCCATACCCGGCAGCATAAGCCGACATAGAACGTATGTTCGATACGATTCGGTGTAGATCACCCACCCGAGCGATACGCCTAGGGCCGGTGTTGTCCCGGGACCGTCACCGACGCGACATTGGACAGCCCGCCGCGGAGGTAGCCGTTGACCGACTGCAGCTGGAACTGGTACGTGGCGCCAGGTGTCAGCAGCTCAGCGACCCACGTGGGACCGGCCACCGGCCACGGCAGCTGAGTGAAAGTGGGCTCTCCCGCGGTGACGTTCTTGCGGTAGACGTAGTAGCCGGTCGCATTCGGGACCTGCGTCCACGACAACGTCGCCCGCCCATTGCCCGGACTGGCCGACAGATCCGTCACGCCATTGGGAACAGGCCCGGCCGGGGTCACGGTCGCGATGCTCGAGAACAACCCTTCCGCGGCGCCTTTGACCGCTCTCAACTGGAACTGGTAGGTGGAGCCGTTGACCAGCAGCCCCGCAGTCCACGTTGGACCGGAGACCGGGAACGGCAGCCGGGTGAACGCTGTCTCTCCAGCGGTGACATTCTTTTGGTAGACGTAGTAGCCGGTCGCGCCTGGCGCGAGGTTCCAGGACAGAACGGCTTGCCCGTCGCCAGGTGCCGCTGTCAGCTGGGGTGCTGTCTGCGGGCCGAGCGGGACGCTGGGGTAGGGCCGTGGGTAGGGCGCACCGACGGAGAAGTTGCCCGCGAGGGAGTCGGCGAAGGCGGCGGCGATCTTCACCTCGCACTGCGCGTTCGGGTGCGAGCCATCCCACAGGTCGGTTGACGGCACGATGTCGATGCCCACCTCGGCAAGGGAGATCTGCGAGTCCCATGTGGACAATTCATCGACGGTTCTGCCCAGCCTGGCATTGTAGTCGGCGACCATCGCGCGATAGGGGGCGTCGCTCTGCATCCGCTGATTGGGCGGCAGGGTGCCGAAAACGAATCGTTCGTGTGGATCGGCGGCCCGGGCGTTGGCGATGAAGGTCCGCAGGCTCGCTTCCGTGCCGGCCGCGTCGCTGATGCCGAAGGCGATGTCGTTGCTGCCAAGCAGGACCAGCAGATAGTCCGGTTCGTCGGCGGCCACCTCGTCCCGGATGTGGGTCGCGGCTCCGGCGAGTGACTTGCCCCAGAGCGCGTCGTGGCGTTGACCGAAGCCGGGGTCTGCGTAGGTGTGGTTGTCGTTCAAGGTGTTCGCCACGTTGTCGAAGAGGTCGTCCCGCGGGCCGACCAGAGCCAGCCGGCCGCCGGTGGCGGACTCGTGCTTGTCGAGGCGGTACCGCCAGGTGAAGTCGCCTGCGCTGCCTTGGGTGATGGAATCGCCGACGATCATCCCCTCCTGCGGAAGCGACATCGTCACCGGAGCGGAACCGGTGCTCGCGCCCCTGCGGTTGATCGCCCTGACGACGACGGTCATCGGAAGTTCCCAGTCCTGCAAGGTGATCGCCGCCGGTCCGCCATGATCGAGGAGGGTGACCAGCTGGCCGTCCGCGGTGACGACTTCGTATCCCTCAGCAGGTGAGGGACCCGCCGCGGGAAGTTGCCAGCTGAGAGTTCCGGACTCGCGGTCGGCTGCGGGCGCCCATGTGACAGCGGTCGGCGGTCCCGGAACGCCGACATACACGCCTGGCGTTCCAATATGGACAGACGTTGTGTCGATCGCGGACTGCCCGGCGTCGTTGGTGACCTTCAGCCGGATTGTGTAATCCCCGGGGCTGGGCAACGACGTCTCGAGGATGTTTCCGTCGGTCACGGTGGCGTATGCACCGGATCCGTCCAAGTCCCACGCGTACGTCAGCGGACGGCCCTCGGGATCGGAGGACTCCGCCGCCGACACCAGGAACGGTTCACCCGGGGCCGCGCCGTCGGCAAGCGTGATCGTCGCCTCCGGCCCCGCGGACGCGGGTGCCGGGCGAACCCGGCCGGCGAAGAACTTGGCGGCGTTCACCGGGTACGTGTCTTCGCCAGGCTTGTTCCCCACCAGGTGATAGTTGGTGTGCTGGGCTTTGTCGAAGCTCTTCTGCGGCGGGTTGAACAGCGACCACCGGAGTGCACCCTGACATACCAGGTCCGAGGCGTGACAGTAGGACCTGACCTTGTCGCTGGGCGCCGGGAACTCTCCCGGCGGTGCGTCACTCAGGATGCCATTCCGGTTCCGGTCAAGGGTGCCCAGGCTGGTGCGCGCCTTGCCGTTGAGGTCCGGGTCGCCGAACAGTGCCACGCCGAGGACCCGGTCCCGCTGCGCGGCGGTCAACGCCCGGTAGACGGTCCCGGTGACCTGCGCGCCTTGGCTGTAGCCCGCCAGGATCAGCTGCGTAGCCGACGAGCAGACAGTGAGCGTGCTTTCGATCTTGGCCTTGAGGGTGGCCTGCCCCTTGGCGACTGACTGGTCGTACCGGCCGAACATGCCCTTGGGCACGGTGAGCCCAGCGCCGATCAGATCGGCCACGGCCTCCCAGCCACCGGCAACTGGAACGGCCGGGTACAGCGCGGTCGTTTCCTCCTGCGTGGCCGCCTCACCATTGGCCCACAGTTTCACTGTGCGACCTGCGGCTTCAACGCGTTGTTGAAACGCGTCATAGAACTGCTCGACGGCAGGCCCGATCCCCTTGTGGGTGTCGATGCTCTCGCCGGAACCACGCGACCCGAGAACCAGGACATCCGGGCATTGCGCATCGGCCCGCACTGGACGGACCAGCGGCGACGCGACCAACGAAATGACCGAAAAGAGCACACAGAAAACCGCACGACCTAGCATAGGATCCCCCCTATGGCGTGGATTCCACACTGTAGTGCGCCACGGAAGCCCCTGTCAGCTACAGCAGAGCAAGAGATGACCGGATCGATATGATTCCGCGAACGGCGCAGGGTCGACGCGGCCCGATTGCGCCTTTCGGCGGTAGCGGACGGTATTAGCCGTCAATAGTGACCTATTCGCCGGATGAACAAATTCATGCAGTTGTTGCTAACGCATATGGGTGTCAGACCCGATCGACAGGAGGTGTCCGGGCGGGCAGCCTGGAGGCATCGGACTGTGGGAGGAGGTCAGGCGGGCGTGTCGCTGTTCTGGCGGATCTTCCTGCTCAACGCCGTGGTGGTGGTCGTGGCCGCCGGGGTGGTGATGCTGGCGCCGGTGACGGTGTCCACGCAGGTCACGGTGACCGAGGCGGTGATCATCGCCGGTGGTGTGGTCGTGATGCTCGCGGTGAACGCGGTGCTGCTGCGAGCGGGACTCGCGCCGTTGCGGCGGCTGACGCGGGCGATGACCACGACCGATCTGCTCCGGCCGGGCCCGCGGCCGACGGTCACGGGTCATGGTGGGATCGCGGAACTCATCGAGACGTTCAACAGCATGCTCGACCGGCTGCAGGCAGAGCGGGGACAGAGCAGCGCGCGGGCGTTGTCGGCGCAGGAGGCCGAGCGGCACCGGATCGCGCAGGAGCTGCACGACGAGATCGGCCAGACCCTCACCGCGGTGCTGCTCGAACTCAAGCGGGTCGCCGATCACGCGCCCGGCCCGGTGCGGGACGAGATCCTGCAGGTGCAGGAGACCACCCGGGGCAGCCTGGACGAGCTCCGCCGGATCGCGCGCCGGCTGCGTCCCGGGGTGCTGGAGGAGCTGGGGCTGGTGAGCGCGCTCAAGGCGTTGACGGTGGAGATCTTCGGCCCGACCGAGGTGGTCGTGCGCCGCGAGTTCGCCCGGGATCTCCCGTCGCTGGGACAGGCCGCCGAGCTGGTGGTCTACCGGGTCGCCCAGGAGAGTCTCACCAACACCGCACGGCACGCCCGAGCCGGGCACGTCGACCTCGCGCTCACCCGATCCGGAACGGGCGTCCGGTTGCGGATCACCGACGACGGTTGCGGGCTCGGCGCCGCCACTGAGGGTGCCGGGATTCAGGGGATGCGGGAACGCGCACTGCTGATCGGGGCCAAGGTCACCGTCGGGCCGGGACCGCGCGGCGGCACCGAAGTCGCCCTGGACGTACCGAGGGGGACCGATGACTGAACCGATCCGGATCCTGCTGGCGGACGATCACGCGCTGGTCCGGCGTGGTGTCCGGCTGATCCTGGACGCCGAGCCCGGTCTGAGCGTGGTGGGCGAGGCGGGCGATGGCGCCGAAGCCGTGGCGCTGGCCAGGGAGCTCGAGCCCGACCTGGTCATCCTGGACATCGCGATGCCGCGGATGACCGGGCTGCAGGCCGCGCGGGAGCTGTCCCGGCGCTTCCCGGACCTGCGGATCCTGATCCTGACGATGTACGACAACGAGCAGTTCTTCTTCGAGGCGCTGAAGGCCGGGGCGTCCGGGTACGTGCTCAAGTCGGTCGCCGACCGGGATCTCGTCGAGGCCTGCCGGGCGGCGATCCGGGGTGAGCCGTTCCTGTACCCGGGCGCGGTGACCGCGCTGGTCCGCGACTACCTCGACCGGGCCCGGCAGGGCGAGCTGCCGTCGCGGGCGATCACCGACCGCGAGGAGGAAGTCCTCAAGCTGGTCGCCGAGGGCCACTCGTCCAAGGAGATCGCGGGCATGCTGGTGATCAGCGTGAAGACGGTGGAACGCCACCGGGCCAACATGATGCAGAAGCTGGGCATGCGCGACCGGCTGGAGCTGACCCGCTACGCGATCCGGGCGGGGCTCATCGAACCATGACTTCGGCGAAGGCATCTCGACCGGGACCACGGCTGTTCCTGCTTGTGGTCATGGTCCTGGCCGCGTTCGCCGTGCCAGGGGTGCCGCCAGGTGCTGGCGGCACCCCGCTTTCCGGTACGGCCACGGTCTGGTCCGCCGACCAGGTGCTCACCGCGCCGCAGCCGTTGCCGCGGCGAGCGGCCGAGCCGTTGCTGTTCGTCGTGGTGCCGGCGGCGGTCCGGCTGGGGCTGCCCGGACCGGCGATCGAGCAGGCCGCCGACACCCCGCACGAGCCATCGAACGAACAACGCGCGCCCCGTGGCGGCCGCGCGCCTCCCCCGGGATGGGTCTGACAGATCCCGAGCCGGTACGCGAGTGCGTGCCGGCTGAATCCCGTTTCCAGGAGGAATCGTGCCGCGTACCAACGCGCGGCGGGGAATGCGTGGCCGGGCCGTGGTGTGCCTGGCCGTCCTCGCCGCGTCCATCTACTTGCTACTGACCACCGCTCCCCGGCTTGGGCTCGATCTGCGTGGTGGCACACAGGTTGTGCTGCAGACCCGGGACTCGCCGACCACCAGGGCCGACGCCGAGGCCACCGACCGCACGCTGGAGTCGTTGCGGCGCAGGGTGGACGCGCTCGGCGTGGCCGAGCCGACGCTCGTGCGGTCCGGCGACACCCGGATCATCGTCGAGCTTCCCGGGGTGCAGGACCCGGCCAAGGCGGTCGAGGTCATCGGACGCACGGCCCAGCTCAGCTTCCACCCCGTCGAGGCGGTCGCCGAACCGGACGCAAAGGGCGATCTGGTCCTGCCCGACGACACGGGTCAGCGCCTGCGCCTCGGTCCGGCCGCGTTCACCGGCGAAGGCGTGGACGACGCCAATCACGGCACCGACACGCAGTCCGGCGCCGGCTGGCACGTCGCCGTGCGGTTCCGCGGCGACGCCGACCGCACGTGGGAACAGCTCACCGGGCAGGCCGCGTGTTCGCCGGCGGGCAGCCCGCAGCGCCGGGTGGCCATCGTGCTCGACCAGAAGATCATCTCCTCGCCGCAGGTGGATCCATCCGTCCGATGTGGAGTCGGCATCATCGGCGGCACCACCCAGATCACCGGCCGGTTCTCCCAGACCGAGGCCGCTGATCTGGCGTTGCTGATCAAAGCGGGCGCGTTGCCTGTGCCGGTGGAGATCCTCGAGCAGCGGACCATCGGCGCGACGCTCGGCGCGGAGGCCATCGCCACCAGCGCGCAGGCCGCCATCATCGGGCTCGCCCTCACCGCCGTGTTCCTGATCGTCGTGTACTGGCTGGCCGGGGCCGTGGCCGTCCTCGCGCTGCTCGCCTACGCCCTGATCTCGTACGCCGCGCTGCTGGCGATCGGAGCGACGCTCACCTTGCCCGGGCTGGCGGGTCTCGTGCTGGCCATCGGCATGGCCGTGGACGCGACCGTGCTGGTGTTCGAACGGACCCGCGAGGAGTACCTGGGACGACGGCGAAGTTCGTTGCCCGGTGCGCTCGAACGGGGTTTCGGCGGTGCGCTTCCGGCCATTGTGGACTCCAACGTCACCACGCTGATCGCCGGTGGACTGCTGTTCTGGCTCGCGTCCGGTCCCGTGCAGGGGTTCGGGGTGACGCTCGCGATCGGTGTGCTCGCGTCCCTGTTCACCACTCTGGTCCTGACCAGGGTGCTGCTGATGGTCACGATGTCACGTAAACCGCCCTTGTCCGGTCTGGTCCACGAGGGTGCTGTGCGCCGATGGGTCGCCCGCCAGAACCCGGGTTTCCTCAGTCGCCCCAAGCGGTGGCTGACCGTGGCGGGGTGCACGTTGGCGGTCGCGCTCGCCGGGGTGCTGGTGGCCGGGCCGAATCTCGGCGTGGAGTTCACCGGCGGCCGGGTGCTCGAGTACAGCACTCCGGCCGCCGCGAACGCCGACCAGGTCCGGGCCGCGGTGGCCGACGCCGGATTCCCGCGGGCGGTGGTGCAGACCTCCGGGGACTCGGCGGTGACCGTGCGCACCGAACCCCTGGAGCAGCACCAGCCCGAGCGGATCCGGGCCGCCGTCGCGAGCGCCGCGGGTGGTGCGACGCAACTGCAGGACGAGCAGATCGGTCCGAGCCTCGGCACCGAACTGCGGGTCAAGGCGGTCACCGCGCTCGGGCTGGCGGTGCTGGCCCAGCTGGCGTACCTCGCGATCCGGTTCGACTGGCGGCTGGGCCTGGCGACCGTGGTCGCGCTGGCCCAGGACGTCCTGCTCGTGCTGGGTCTGTTCACGTGGCTGGGCAAGACCTTCGACGGGGTGTTCCTCGCCGCCTTGCTCACCGTCATCGGGTACTCGGTGAACGACTCGGTGGTGGTGTTCGACCGGGTCCGTGAGCTGCGCAAGGCACATCCGAAGGATCCGTTCTCCCGTTCGGTCGGGTCCGCCGTGCTGCAGACCCTGCCCCGCACGGTGAACACCGGCATCGGGGTCCTGTTCGTGCTGACCGCGTTGCTGGTGCTCGGCGACGGGTCGCTCGCGGACTTCGCCCTCGCGCTGTTGTTCGGGCTGGTCGTCGGCACAGTGTCCACAGTGGCCACTGCCGGTCCGGTCGCGATCCTGCTGCACCGGGAGGCTCACATGAAGTAACGCAGCCACACGTACACCCAGGCGACGATCGTGCTCATCACGGTGACCACGATGCCGTACTTGGTGAACTGCCAGAAGCTGATCCGGTGACCGGTGCGGGCGGCGATGCCCAGCGCGACCACGTTGGCGCTCGCCGCCACCGCCGTGCCGTTGCCGCCGAAGTCCGCGCCCAGCGCGAACGACCACCACAACGCCTGCCCGGTCACCGGATCCGGCGCCTGCGCCACCACACCCTCCACGATGGGCGTCATCGTGGCCACGTACGGGATGTTGTCGAAGAACGCGCCCAGGACGCCGGATCCGAACAACAGCGCTGTCGCGGCGACGAAGTAGTCGTCGCCCAGCACGTCGACGACCCACTCGCCGATGCCGCCGATCAGGCCCGTGTGCACCAGACCGGACACCATCACGAACAGTCCCATGAAGAACACCAGCGTTGGCCACTCGACCTCGCGCACGATCTCGCCGATGTCCACTTTGGACGCCAGGACCATCACCCCGGCGCCGGCCAGCGCCACGATCGACGGGTCGATGTGCACCACCGCGTGCATGACGAACCCCACGATCACGCCACCCAGCACCACGAGGCACCGCACCAGCAGGCGGACATCGGTGATCGCCCGCCGCTCCTGCAACGCCATCACCGCGGCGACGTGCTCAGGGTGGTACCGGAAGGACTTGTGGAACAGCACCCGCGTCATCAGCACGAAGATCACGAACACCACGACGGTCACCGGGGCCATGTGCGCCAGGAAGTCGTTGAACGTCAGGCCCGCGCGGCTGCCGATGATGATGTTCGGCGGGTCGCCGATGAGGGTGGCCGCCCCGCCGATGTTCGACGCCAGCACCTCCGCGATCAGGTACGGCTGGGCCGGGATCTCGAGCCGGTTGCACACCACGACCGTGACCGGGGCGACGAGCATGATCGTGGTGACGTTGTCCAGGAACGGTGACGCGACCGCGGTGATCCCCATCAGCATGACCATCAGCCGGTACGGCCGTCCGCGCGACCGTTTCGCCGCCCAGATCGCCAGGTAGTCGAACACGCCGGTCTGCCGGATCACCCCGACGATGATCATCATGCCCAGCAGCAGGAAGATGACGTTCCAGTCGATGCCCTCGTGCTCGGAGAAGAACACCTCCGACCCGGGAATCAGCCCCAGCACGGCCATCGCGCCGGCCGCGACGAGCACGACGGCGACCTTGTTCACCTTCTCGGTGGCGATGAAGAAGAACGCCACCAGGAAGATCGCCAGTGCGAGAACGGCCGTCATGTGCCGAGTCCCGCCACCGCGAGGCTGGTCAGCAGCCGTTCCAGTGTGATCACCCCGGCCAGCACTCCCCCGCGCCCGGTCATCGCGACCACCGGGCTGTTCGACCGGACCAGCACCGCCGCCACCTCCAGCAGCGTCGCCTCAGCCGACACCGTCACCGGCTTGCGCGGTTCCCGCGGCAGGCAGTCACCCACGGTCAGATCGGTGACCTCCAGCCAGAAATGGTCCGCGCTCTGTTCGTCCACAGTGCGCGCGAGCGCCGGATCCTCCTGGTACGAACCGGGAACGACCAGCCGCAGCACCTGTGTGGCGGTCAGCAGTACCCATGGACGCGACAACCCGTCGACCACGACCAGGCCCGGCAGCCGCCCGACCGCCATCACCCGGACCGCCTTGGCGACCGGATCATCGACCGTCACAGCAGGAAGACTCACAGCGACATCTCGCGCCAGCACAAATTACCCTTTCAGACCAGGGAAAACGCACGTTCCATCCACAATGGACACACACGCGGCAGCCCCTCCAGCCTCCCCGGCCACCGTCCGTCGCACCATCGGGTACAACACCCAACTCGCCCCAGGCTCACCATGCAGAGGTCGTGCGGGCCAACCGGCCCTGGCTGGTGACCCACGAGGACTGCCCCTGAGTCCGGAATGCCTCTTTCCCCGGCCAGCGGTTCCGGCCATGGGGCAGCGAGCCTGCAATGCCCTTGGCCGTCGCGCGCGGGCGTCGATACTTGAGTATGCGCAAGGCTCTCGCTCTTGCCGGGCTGACCGGCCTGCTCGTCGTGACCGCCTGCGGCACGAACGACGGCGACGGGGTCAAGCCGGCTGGAGATCCACCGACCACTGTGGCGGCGAGCGACACGTTGACCCTCGGCCCCGACGGCCACGCGGTCGAGCTCGGCGCCTCGGAGGCCGAGGTCAAGGCGGCCGGCTGGACGGTCGGCGACCAGCCCATCCCGGGCCGTGAGCAGGCGTGCCCGAAGGTCGCCAGCATCAAGCTGCCCAGCGGCGAGGAGGGCGACCTCTCCATCTCCGCCAAGGACGGGGTCTCCTACATCACCGGTGGAGGCGACATGCACACCCCGGAAGGCATCAAGATCCACTCGCTGCCCGCCGACGTGATGAAGGCCTACCCGCAGGTGAAGGTCTCGCCGGAGGAGGCGAAGTCCGGCGCGGACCTCACGGTCCCCGTCCCGGGCAACCCGCAGGCCAGCTACGTCATCAAGATCCAGTACGACCAGGTCATGTTCCTCGACCTGAAACTCAACGACAACGAGTGCTAGCGCTGTGACCATGTGGCGTGGGAGACGGGTTCATGCAGGTACGGTTGTCGTGGCCGCGCTGCTGGTGGGTGGCGTGGTGGTGGCCGGTCAGGACAACGGCCATCCCGCTCAGCACGTGCAGCTGTTGTCCGGGGCCGCCTGGTTGCCTTCGTCCCGCGTGGGCCAGGTGACCCTGCTGGACGGCAGTTCGGTCGAGGTGGCCGCCCAGATCCAGGTCGCACCGGCGGGCAACGCCCTCGACGTGGTGCAGCAAGGGTCGACGGCCTACGTCATCGACCAGACCGCGGGCACGGTCCGCAGGGTCGACGGCGCCACCTTCGAGCTGACCTCGCCCGCATCGCCGATTCCGGACGCCCATGCCGGGCTCACCGCGATCCCCAGCCCGAACTCGCTGTACACTGTGGACACTCAGCGGGGGATCGTGGCGGACACCGACCCGCGCACGCTGACCCGCCGGGGTGAGATGATCTCCTTGGCGAGCAAGCTCTCCGCCGGGTCGGCCACGGTGGACGACAACGGCACCCTGTGGGCGGTCGACACGGCCACCGGTGATCTCACCCGTGTGTCGGGTGCGAGCCACACCATCCAGCGCCAAGTGGCGCAGCCCGGGCACAGCGTTCTCGCCGTGTCCAACGGACACCCCGTCGTGCTCGACACCGCCGGCCGCAAGGCGATCACCATCGACCCGGACACCGGCCGGGCCCGCGATACCGTCGACCTGGATGTGCGTACCAACGACACGTTCGAGGTCTCCGGCTCGCCGCACACCGACCGGCTGTATCTCGTCGTCGGCCGCGGTGTGCTGACCATCTGCGACCTGGCCGCCGTCAAGTGCGACAAGGCGATCCCGCTCGACTCCGGCAGCCAGTACGGCGCCGCGGTGGAGGCCGGGAACCGTCTGTTCGTCCCGGACTACACCACCGGGCAGGTGTGGATCATCGACCTCGACCGGTCCCGGGTGATCGCGAAACCGACTGTGCTCACCCGGTCCGGCCAGTTCCAGCTGCTCGCCCGCGACAGCCTCGTGTTCTACAACGACGCCAGCACCGAACGCGCCGGCGTGATCCACCTCGACGGGGCGGTCGCGGCCGCCGCCAAGTACAACCCGGACAACCCGGCCAAAGGCGTGACCAACCCCAACCCACCGCCCGGCCGCCAACCGAACCCACCCGGCCCCGCGCCGGACAAACCCAAACCGCCACAGGACACTCCCGGCACGCCGCCACCCAATTCGCGGCCACCACAACCCAATCCGCAACCCGATCCGCAGCCCGATCCGCCCGGAACGCCCCGCCCCGCGGATCCGCCGGCGAATCCCGGCGACCCACCAATCACTCCGCAAGACCCGCCGACGAATCCAGGTGACCCGCCGCAACCCCGGCTCGACATCGTGATGAGCAACGTCAATCCGGTCGCCGGCGAGTCCGTCACCTTGCGGGTCACCAACTCCGCCGGAGAGGCGCCCACCAGCGCGCACTGGACCTTCGGCGACGGCAACCAGGGCGACGGGGTGACCACCTCCCACACCTGGGCCGCCGCCAACGCCAGCGGCTACCTGGTGGCCGCCGTCGTCACCCTGCCCGACGGGCGGGAACGCACCGTCTCCGTCACCGTCCCCGTGACGGAGAAGCCAACTGTCGCACTGACTGTGGCCGTTCCCGGCGGTGGCGGCGCCATCACGGGCGGCGGCCTCAACTGTCCCGGGGTCTGCACCGTCGGGGTCGAACCCGGCAAGCAGATCACGCTCACCGCCCAGCCCGACGCCGGCCACGTGCTCGGCACCTGGACCGGTGACGTCTGCACCGGCAGCAAAGCGGCCACGTGCGTGGTGACCATGGACGCCGCCAAGTCCGTCAGCCACCGCTTCGACAGTCCTCTTCGGACAGTCACCCTGACCGTCACCCGGCCCAGCAGCGGATCCATCCGGTCCGCCAGTCCGCCGATCAGCTGCGGCGGCGTCAGCGGCGGCTCGGCATGCAGCGCCACCGTCAACCAGGGCACACAGATCCAGCTCACCCCGGCGCCGGACCAGAACCACGAGTTCGCCGGCTGGGGCGGCGCCTGCGCCGGACAGGGAACCACCTGTGTTCTCACCATGACCAAAGACGAAACCGTGTCGGCCACCTTCAATCGCACGGTGCCACCGGATATCACCAGCCTGACCTGCGAGTTCTCCGGTAACGGCAGGTTCTTCTGCGATGTCACCCACAGCAACGGCGGGACCATCGAGTGGGCGATCGACAACAACCCCGCACCGCAGTTCGACGACCTGAACTCGATCAGTGCGTCATGCGGCAGCAGAACCGTGACCGGCGTCAAAGTCACTATCACCAACAGAGCCGGTCAGGACATCAAATCGACCTCGGTCAGCTGCCAGGGCGAACCGAAGTGACCACCCCACTACGGTCTGGTATCGGCTCTGTGAAAGTGGTATTCCTGACTGTGCCGCCGCAACGGCATGCAGGGAGTACCCGTGATCCGTCGGATCCTCGTTGCGGCAGTGGCCGCGTGCAGTTTCCTGTCAATGGGACAAGTGGTGTCGGCGGCGCCGGAAACGCCGTCGAATGTCCATGTTGTCGCGATCACCCAGACGAGCATCACGCTCGCCTGGGATGCCGTTCCCGGTGACCTGCTGTCCTACGAGGTCTACCAGAACGGCAGCATGTCCCGGATCGTCGGCGGCCGGACGACCACGAAGACCGTCGACAACCTGCAGCCCGGCCGGGAGTACCGCTGGACCGTGCTGGCCCGCGGGCGCGACCGGATGCTGTCCGCGCCGAGTTCACTTGTACTGGCCACAACCGCTGTCCGTCCTCCCGACGTGACACCGCCCACGGCGCCTGCCGCGGCCCAGGTTGTCCACAGTGGAGCGAACAACGTCTGGCTTGCGTGGGAGCCGTCGACGGACGACGTGGCGGTCACCGGTTACGAAGTCCGGTTGGCGGACAAGCGAGTCGCGATGTCAACTGGTCCGTCAGCGTCGGTGAACGGCCTCAAGGCGAACACCTACTATGCGTTCACCATTGTGGCCAAGGATGTGGGCGGCCATTTCTCCACGCCGACACCGATTTCGGTTCGTACCGGCGATGGGGCGGACCCGGTGGGTGAGGCTGTACCGTTGGCTGTCAGCGACGATGTTCCCTGGGGGCTGACCTTCCTGCCGGACGGTTCGGCGTTGTACAGCGAGCGCGACACATTCCGGCTCTATCACCTCACTCCGGACGGGACCAAGACCCTCGTCGCGACCATTCCGGACGTCGCCGGGACAACCGGAGAGGGCGGTCTGATGGGCCTGGCGTACAAGGATTCCTGGCTGTACGTCATGCACACGACCTTGACCGACAACCGGATTGTCCGGTTCAGGTACTCCTCGGGCGTGCTGGACCTGGCTTCGCGAGAGATTCTCGTGTCCGGCATCGCGCGCAGCAAGTTCCACAACGGCGGACGGTTGCGGTTCGGGCCGGACGGCAAGCTCTACGCGTCCACCGGCGACGCCCAGAACTCCGCCAATGCCCAGGACCTGAACTCCCTCAACGGAAAGGTCCTCCGGCTCAACCCGGACGGCACCGTACCTTGGGACAACCCGTTCCATGGCAGCTATGTCTGGAGCTACGGGCACCGCAACCCCCAGGGGCTCGCGTTCGACTCGCTGGGCCGGTTGTGGGAGGCGGAGTTCGGCAACTCCGAGACCGACGAGCTGAACCTGATCCGCAAGGGCGCCAATTATGGGTGGCCCTACTGTGAAGGCAGATGCGGCCTGCATGACCGGGCGCTGCTGGACCCGGTCCAGACCTGGCGCACCTTCAACGGCTCACCCAGCGGGATCACCATCGTGCACGACACCATCTACGTCGCGGGCGAAGCAGGCCAGCGTCTGTACCGGATGCAGATCCACGGCAACACCACGACCGTGCCGGAGACGTACTTCTTCGGCACATTCGGCCGCCTGCGCACGGTCGAAGCCACCCGCGACGGCAACCTCTGGCTCACCGCCACCAACGGCGACAAGGACAACACCCCAGGAAACGACGCGAACACCGTGACGCTCATCAAGCTCAGCCAGGAGTGACCTGCAGCCCGCGGGCGTTGTCGACCGCTACCACGGGGAGGCCGCTCGGAAGGCTGCCGTGATCGGTTCGAGGTCGGCGATGAGGCGGTCGAGCTCGCTGGGGTCCAGGGCGTTGTACGGCGCCTCGGCGAGCCGGTCGGTCAGCGCTTCGACTCGTTCCTTCGTGGCCCGGCCTTCGGCGGTGAGCCACCCGTCGGTCCCGACCAGGCCGCGGGCACGCATGCCGTCGATGACCGCGTTCAGCTGCGCGGCCGGGAGATGGTGGACCCGGCCGAACTCCTTCGCGGGCATGTCCATCGACAGGGCGTGCAGGACGTGGGCCTCCGTCCCGCCGATGCCCTCGGCCAGCAAAGCGACGGTGTGGCCGTCGCCGCGGTGCTCGCGCAGCAGGTTGGCCGCGTGCCACAGCCGGGCGACGGGCTCCTGCGGTACCGGGAGCGCGCGGAGGGCGGCGTAGAGGGCGCGTCCCTCCACGGGTGCGCTGGTCGCCGCTTTCAGCAGGAGGTCGCCGGCGCGCGCGACACTGGGGTCGTCGGCGAGGTCACCGAGGATCCGCCGTATCCCCGCGACGCAGCCCCGGTCGCGGGCGGCCAGCGCTGCCTCGGGCGTGGTCAGGTCCCAGACCCGCGGGAGGTGGCGGGCCACCTCGCCGGGGGCGAAGTTGTAGAAGACCGCGTGGACCACCTCGGCCGGCATCGTCCGGCCGAACGGCGCGGCCCGCCCGGCGAAGTAGGCGTCCCACTGGTTGCGCAGGCCCAGCGCGATCAGGGCCTCGTCCGACTCGTCGGCAGCGTAGGGCAGCACCCCGATCGGCTCGACCAGGTCGAACATACGGCGGGCTACGGGTTGCGGGTGCGACATCTCAATCCCCTGTGCTCCTGGCGGCGCCCTCGTGGCGACCCACTCATCCACACCACGAACGGCTCGCCCAGGATTCGACACCGACGCTCCACCAAAATCTGGCCGGCTTCAAACGCGCGGTCATCCACCCCCCACCAGATCAGGACGCCCCCATCGTCTCCGGCACGGGGCGACGAGGGACACATACCCCACTTCCCCGAGGTCGGTGCTGGTGATCGCGACCCGCCCGGTGCGTGCCGCGACGGCCGTTCCACGCTCTCCCGGCACGGGGCCGCCACGCCGCGGCTGGCGGAGGGCGTGCCGCTCGAGGTGATCAGCCGGATCCTCGGCC